>JAKAPD010000066.1 GCA_021812025.1 Microcaldota archaeon
GTCCTCGGGAAGCCTGCGCTCTCTAGGATGAGCTTCTATATCTATAACAACGAGAGCGATGTTGACAGGGCCATCGACGCAATAGCCACTGTCAAAAATAAGTTCAAGATAAGTGATACGCTGAAACGGCAGGTCTGATATATGAGCACTGACATCTATGCTGAGGAGATAGTCGCACACTATGAGCATCCGCACAATAAGGGAAAAATAGCGGGAGCGGATGCCGAGTTCCATGATTTCAATCCGCTCTGCGGAGACGACATCACTATTTACTTGAAGATAAAGGACGGGAAGATAACAGATGCGCATTTTGACGGGACCGGATGTGCGATAAGTGTTGGCAGTGCAAGTATGCTCACAGACATCTTAATGGGCAAGAGCGTAAAAGAACTGGAGACGATGGGCGTTCATGATATTGTTGAGATGCTAGGGATAGAGCCTGGACCTGCAAGGATGAAATGCGCGACTCTTCCGCTGAAGGCCGCCCAGAAAGCGCTCTTCGTCTACATGAAGAAGGATCCTCCTTCCGCTTCTAATGAGCCGCGAGTATGATCTTGTCCCCTACAGAGATGTTCGCAACTGGGGACGTCTCTAACACCATTGAACCGCTCGCGCAGATTGATGTTGTTGAATAGGGGATTGCGTTTGCAGAATAGGTAACCACCCCATTGTCGGATATCCATAGCTGCTTTAGCGCGATTTCCGTATTTTTCATCCAGAAGCACTCATCGCCCTGGTATCCAAAGACAAAAAGCATTCCTAGGCAGTTTGGCCTGCCGGTGCAGTCTCCAAGGCTGGTTTGGTTCATGTAGCCCTGCGCCTGTTGCGAATAGTTCGAGGCGACATATACCGAGTAGTCTCTGGCAGTGCCGCTGCCTGATACTGTTACGTTCGATACCCTAAAATAAGAATCAAGCTGCCTCTGATTTTGCGCCGATCCATTTTGCATAAGGAAAAGCAATGATATTGCGAGGACCGCAGCTGCGCCTGTAACAAGCAAGAGGGGGGAATTTACCATCTATACACCGTTCAGCGACTCTCTTTTCATCACAAATCAGAAATACCTCGTGAGTCATCACGAACTTATTCTTGAATAGGTTAATTTAGTCTTATCGCTATTAAGCGACCAAGAAATAAGCGGCTATCAGCATGACCATCGAGAAGAGCACCTTCCTTGGGATGTGGTGCTCCCCAAACAGGAGCCCGCTCGGCAGAACAGTCGCCACGACGATTATTGCACTTGAGAGCGGAGCGGCGATGCTGATTGGGGCGATTGCGACTGCGCTGTATAGAAAGATTCGGTATCCGAGCACCAGCGCGCCCATAAGGAGCAAAGGCTTTATGAAGTGCCTTAGGTCGCTTACCATCTTTTCCCTGTACTCGGTAGACCTGCGCACTATGAGGAGCGCGACAAGGAAGGGAGTGAATATGCTGGTTAGAAGAATGAATGTTATCGGGTTGATCTGGAAGAGCGCGTACTTCAACAGGATGTTTGTAATACCTATGAGCAGGGCTACAACAGCTATTGTAAGGTCATAGTATCTTCTCTGTTGTGTGTCCCTCTTTTTGTTCGACTGCCCGACCATTATGAAAGTTGCCAGTAGGATTATCAGGATAGCCAAGTACTTCTCAGCCCCTATGTTTTCGCCGAGGAAGAAGAATGATCCTACCACTATGACTATTATCGGAAGGACATTGTATAATGGCGAACCGGTCGATAGGCTCCCGTGCCTGAAAAGCCTGGCTGTCATCCAATAGGAAACCGCGAGCAGCGCACTGTAGATCATCGTAAGAAGTAGAGCAAAAGGCGAGACCGATTGGCTAATGAATGGAATCAGAAGCATCGACAGTATGCCTATGATTGTAGCGAGAAGCATGCTGAAACGCAGTGCATGCTCGGTCCTCAGAAGGCTTTTTTCAACTATGAGGCTTGCGGCATTAAGCAGTGCGGAGACGATGATTAGATAATACCACTCAATCATTTCCTATCATCCTTCAAGAGAATAATCTTAACTTGTTTAACCGCGATAGCCCCTACCGGATTCGAACCGATGTTCATGGGTCCAAAGCCCATTGTCCTTGGCCGCTAGACGAAGGGGCTGCCTAAGATATTACAACTCAAAAGGCTTATTAGCTCTTGTTTTTAATGATATAAAGTTTGTGAGGATATGAGACTTGCAGATGCAACCACGCTTTTCAGGGTCTTCATCGCGATAGCGGTAGTCTATCTCGTCCTCATCTTCTTCAATCCTTACATCATACTGCTTCTGATAATAGCCGAGCGCGTGATAGACGCACTGGATGGCTTCTTCGCGCGCCATGAAGTGAGCGGGGGGAAGCTGAGCTTCTGGAGATATGTTGATGGTGCTGTATTTGGCAACATCGCAGCCAGGAGGGAGATAAGGAAGTACAATGCAGCAATGCAGAAATCCGCACCGCATGGCGCTCGCTTTGACATAGCTGGAGACCGCGCAGTTGAATACATATTCTGGGCGCTTTTCACTTACATCACGCTCGTGCCTCTCTTTATCTTCATCATCGTAATAATAAGGCACTCTTTCGTCGACGCACTCATGGCAGGCAAAGGAACTGCATCAAAAATGAAAAGCAGGTTCGCGCAGATTGTCTACGCTTCAAACGCAGGCAGGTTCCTGATAAACGTGCCAAAGGTGCTCACGTTCGGTTACCTTCCCTTCGTCTATATATATGGATGGCCGATCTGGATAGGATACGTTTTCATAGCAATCCTCGTATTCAACATCCTACTTAGGGGGGCTGCTGAAGTATACGAGAGCTTTGCTTAGCCGATATATGAAGTGCTTTCTTTTTCGGAGCGCGTTTGCTTCTGCTCGGTGTCAGCCGGCTCTTCCGAAACGGATGGGATCGAATTGGATAGCGACGTCCTTGGTGCTGCAAGTATATTTTTAAGATTCTGCAGTATTTCAGGGTTCTCTGGGAAGTAGATCGTCTCTATCAACCTCCTTGCTCTCTCCTCAGTCTGCGGCGGAGGGGAATTGTGCGCATAAACAACAGCCATCAGGTTCTGCCAAGTGCGCCAGAATTCTTCCGATTTCAAATATTCGTCGAGGTTGGCTCTAACGACCGCATCGAGATCCCCTTTCAGCTTCGTAAGCACAGAGCACGAACCGAGATAGATTACCCTGTCTTCCCATCCCTCGTTCGTCTGTTTCGCTGTTGGAAGTTCCTGCAGGTAGCGCTCGACGATTGCGCTGGTGACAGACAGGGCATCCTGGCCTTCCAGACTCCCTATCTTTTCAACCTCCACCATAATCGTATTTTTGATTTTTTCGTAATAGTCCTGCTTGAAAACCTTCTCGATGAGGCCCATGACCTTGGGCTTTTCCTTAAATTTAAACTTTGATTCAATTCCCTCCAGCCCTGCGGCTATCTCAGATGCAAATGTTTCAAGTTGCGCCTTGTCAATCTCGCTCTTCGGCTCCTTTACCCCCTCTCCCTCCTTATCCATGGCGCTGGGCGCTTTACCCGCCTGATCGCTCCTTAGGGTGCCAGGCAAGCTCGGCTGAGCCTGCCCCTCTAGTTTTGCTCCTGCCTCGGCTGCCGTGGGTCTTTGATCAAGCTCGAAGACTAGAAACGCATCTGGCGCTCTGCCTCTTGTGCCTCCCATATCACTCAATTCCTATCCTATTATATTTCGCATGCCAGATATATAGCGCTTGCGTGGAAAGCTATTTCCGATATGCAGAAAGTATGAATTTATCCACATATTTAAACGTTACCAAACCGGAAAAAGACCGCAGAAAACGCTGTATTTTCGGACTTTATCGACGGTGGCTCCCCCGTTTCCGAGAT
>JAKAPD010000007.1 GCA_021812025.1 Microcaldota archaeon
TCTACGCATGATAAAAGCAAGGGTTACAGGCATGATTTCTGGCGGAAAGCACGGCCTGCCGAAGGGCTTCTGGACAGATGACACCACCCAGATGTTGCTTTTGGCGATGAGCCTGATAGAAAAGAAGGGCTTTGATCCTAGAGACCAACTAGAAAAGTATCTCAAATGGATGAAAACCGGGTACATGAGCTCCACCGGCTATTGCTTTGACATAGGCAAGACCACTAGAGATGCATTGCTGGAATTCGAAATAACCGGAAGGGAGTACAGCACTTTTGTCGATGGAGCAGGGAATGGCTGCATCATGAGGCTTGCCCCGGTGCCGATGTATTTCAGGGAAGATCCCGGGAATGCCATAGAGATGTCGGGACTTAGCGCAAAGACCACGCACGGATCGATAACGGCCGTGGACTCTGCAAGATACCTGGGCGCTATTCTTGTAGGGTTACTTAACGGAGATTCGAAGGAGACCGTGTTGTCCGAGAATTACGCTCCGTTGAAGGGCTACTGGCAGGAGAAGCCCTTGGTCGGCCAGGTGGCAAGGTTGGCAGCCGGATCCTTCAAGGACATTACCGAAGAAGAAGCGGCAAATTCTTTTCTGGCCGTAGAGGCACTTGAGACTGCGCTGTGGGCTTTCCACAAAACCAGCAACTTCATGGACGGGGCTCTGCTGATAGTAAGGAATGGAGGCGACGCCGACACGGTGGCTGCGATTTACGGGCAGATAGCTGGTGCTTATTACGGCTATGGCGCGATACCGCAAGAATGGAGGGACGATCTCCATGACATAGAACGCATAGAACAGCTTGCGCTGGAGCTTTTCGAGAAGAACAGTACATGTGAGAAGCTAAAGTCCTAGCCCCGTGCAGGAAACTAATTAATAAATAATCCTACGACAATAACTCAGCAGGGGGCTGTAGCGTAACCTGGCAGCGCAGCTGGCTCCAGATGTTTATAGTTATTGTGAGCGCATTGCGCGATGATGAAGATCTGGAATTATAATAAAATATGAAGTCACCAGCAAATCCGGGTTCAAATCCCGGCGGCCCCAAATCCTGCTGGCATGCAAACCAGCCGCACGTCAAGTCAAGTTAAAAATATGTGCTTTGCGCCCGCAGCGCCCTATATTAAAAAGTGTTTTCTTATCATGTTATAATCACGGGATAGAATGGAAATAATAATAGCTCTGCTCGTCCTGCTTTCCGCGTCGTTGATAATCGGAGAACTCTTCAGGCGTGCCGGCCTACCTTCGGTAGCCGGACAGTTGATAGCAGGAATGGTGCTCGGCCCGATGGTGCTGAACATAATAACGCCATCCGATACGCTGTCGAACCTGTCCGACATATCCCTTTTCTTCATAACCTTCCTTATAGGGGTAGAAGTGACAACAGAAGTGCTCACAGAACACATCAGTCACGCGCTCGCATTCACTGCGGCAAGCTTCATCGCGCCAACAGTGATTATGGCACTGATCGCGATCTTCGCATTCGGGCTACCGCCCGGCCAAGGCGTTATAGTCGCCACAGCCATAGGCGTGCCATCGATATCGATAATATCGGTGCTGCTTTACAGGTACGGCATACTGCAGTCCGAGCCCGGACACGTAATACTAGCAAGTGTCGTGCTGACTGATGTCATAGCATTTGGCGTCCTCGCTGCAACCTCCGGCGGGGCGGTGAGTACCACATTCATACTGATTGCAGTGGTGGTGGCCATAGCGCTATTGCTCCTTGTGGATAAAGGCTTGAGATCGCACTCGAGAAGGCTGAAGGATGTTTTTGATTCCCTGATAAAAAGCGAAGAGGACGAGCATTTCGCCTTCGGGGGCATGCTGATACTCGGCCTTATCGTCGCGGCTCTGCTCCAGCTCATAGGCATAACGTTTGTACTGGGCGCTTTCTTCGCGGGGATGCTGATAAGCGAATACGCAGTCGGAAAATCGTTCTACGGCTTGCTGACGAGGACGTTGAGGAGGATAAGCGATAGTTTCTTCATTCCGTTGTTCTTCAGCATAGCAGCATTGGACGTAACACTGCCAGGCGAATCGCTTTTCGCGCTTCTGTTTGCAATGGTAGCCGCGAGCATCGCAATCGGAGGCATATTGGACTATTTCACCGGCAAAAGATTCCTGCCGAAGATAAGCGGCAGGAACACCATCGGACTTTTTGGTGGGAGGGGTGCGGTAGGGATCATAATAGGCAGCATAGCCCTGCTCGAGGGCATAATAAGCACGGATCTGTATTCCATAATTGTTTTTGGCACGCTCATTATGGCAATCGTGATGCCGCTCCTGATAAACCGGCGATTGACATCGGAGGCCCAAAAAGGGAGCAAGGGACGGCGTATAGGGAGGCGCCCCTGAGATAATGTCCGACTATACGCCAAAGCATTAAGGGTTTTGCATGTTTTATTGATGCGTTTGAGAAGCTCCGCCCCGCGTCTGAATGGATTCTTAAATGCCCATATTAAATGCCTATAGTGATAAATGAGTACGCCTTATAGTTTATCGTCGTGAGTGTTTGATAGCGCCAGTTTATGGGTTGGTATTGCTCCTTGTCGGTATCGTTGCCGGTGCAGTCGGCGCGCTCAGTGGCCTTGGAGGTGGCGTTGTAATCGTGCCGGTGCTGACCCTAATTTTTGGCGTGCCGATAGAATATGCGGCCGGCACAAGCCTACTTGCGACCATTGCTACGTCAAGCGGAGCCGGCAGCGCCTACATAAGGGACAAGCTAACCAACATAAAGATAGGGATGTCCCTGGAAATAGCCACGACTCTAGGAGCCATAATAGGCGCTCTTTTAGCCGCGATAGTATACGCCAGCAACTTCCCGGAACTGATATTCATACTCTTTGGGATAGTGCTGCTGTTTTCCGCAATCCCCTCTGCGAAAAGCCTCTTTAGAAAAGGCTTCAGGAGCAGCAAACCGGATTTTACAACCGGGCTATTCCAGCTGCATGGCAGCTACTACGACAAGGCAGCCAGGGCAAGGATAACGTATAACGGTGTAAGGTGGTGGCTCGGCGAGATGGTGATGCTGTTCGCCGGCATTGTATCCGGTCTTCTCGGCATAGGCTCCGGAGCATTGAAAGTAATTGGAATGGACTGGGGGATGAGGCTCCCGATTAAAGTCAGCACCGCTACAAGCGACTTTATGATTGGCGTCACAGCCGCAGCGGGAAGCGCCGTGTACCTGGCTCTCGGCTATGTGCAGATCGTGAGCGCGTCGCCCGTCATAATAGGGGTTCTAGGGGGAGCGTTCTTGGGCGCGATCATAATGAATAGGATGAGGGGCAACAGGATTAGGCTTTTCTTTATAATGGTGATAGGGCTTCTTGCATTGGAAATGATCTTCAGGGGTTTTGGTGTATTATGATGGACATGGAAAAAACTATTGCGATTGTGCTCAGGGCGGGCGCCTTGATAAGCGTATTCCTCTTCGCAGCCGGACTTCTTTCGGGCGCGAACCCCTACGTTTCAGGCCTCTTTTTTGAAGCTGGGCTCTTCGTGCTCGTTGCCACTCCAGTAACCAGGGTGCTTCTTTCGGTGCTTATGTTCGCCGCCGAGAGGAATGCACTCTATACGGCCATAACACTGATAGTGCTCGTCAATCTGCTGATAGCGATATTCGTGGTGCCTGTTTTGATGCGCATCCTTTCGTGAGCGCATGATATTCAATATTAAATTACTTTCCCGGCAATCCCTACTTGAGCTGCCAAACAAATGATAATCATGCTGTCTGTCGCAATCATATTCCTGTTCTTCTCCGGAATTGCTTTTCTCGGCTTCCTTATCAACGCGTTCTTCTACAAGACAAAGATAAGCAGCATATTGCCGCTAATGGCGATAGGGGTGGTAGTAGGGCCTGTGCTGCAACTGGTAAACACTACGCCGGGAAGCTTCGCAGCTGCGATAACGCCGTATATATCTGCCGTTGCCGTGGCATTTGTATTATTTGACGTGGGAATCAACATACGCATAGACAAGCTTACCCGAGTCTTCGCCAAGGCTACTGAATTTGCATTCCTGACTGCCGCGATGACCGCCATTGTGCTGGCAATAATGGCGTACCTGCTGTTCGGCTGGTCGCTGCTTGAATCTTTCATATTCGGCTTTGCCGTTTGCGGGCCAAGCGTAGTGATAGTTCCGACCCTTCTAAACCTAATAAAAGTCAACCCAGAGCTGAAGGTATCTCTTCTGTATGAAAGCGTGCTTACGGATGTACTCCAGTTGGCAGTGCCGCTGATTCTGGTAGGTTTCATAATTAACCCAGTTGCCGGCGGGGTCGGGCTTGCCGCCTATGTCTTTACGACTATCTTCGGATCCATATTCCTGGGCGTCCTATCGGCCTTCTTCTGGCTTTATGTGATGAAGAGATATTCGCAGCAAAGCGCCAGTTACAGTTGGATGCTGACCATGGCGATGGTCATAGCAACATATGGGCTTGCAAGCGCAATGAACATAAGCGGCGTTATAGCAGTGTTCGCCTTCGGACTTTCCTTCTCAAACATAGGGGGCTCCAAAAATGTGAAGGAAAAGAAGGACTTCCTGTCGCACTTCACGTTCGAGAGTGATATGCAGATACGGCATATCAGGAATTACCAGAGAGAGATAGTCTTCTTCGCGAGCACCTTCTTCTTCGTCTATATAGGCATGCTGTTCAACTTGAGCGGCGTGGATCTGGACCTGCTGTTTGCCTTAGGTTTCATGGTTGCCCTGATTGCCACAATAAGGTACTTCATGTCCGGTCGCCTTGGCGTCTACTTCTCGAAAGATAATCCGATGCGGGAAGTGGAGCATCGTACAGTCTATTACAACGTAGCGAGGGGGCTCGCCCCTGCCATTGTGGCGACAGTGCCGCTTTCTTTAGGCATTTCCATACCATACTTCCTTGACTCGATATTCATAATAATATTGCTGACGAACGTGGTCTCGACAATAGGATTCGCCTACTCATACAGGGGCGTAAATCTCAAAACCGTAAAAGTTTCTCGCAGGAAGAAGCGCGAATGGGAAAGGAAGCTAGGCTTGGACTACATCGACTAGGAGTGAGGACATGAGAATCATCTGCATAAGGCACGGGGAAACACCCGGGAACGCGAAAGGCCTCGTAATGGGAAACATCTCTGGAAGGCTCGGCATGCTCGACCACCATGGAATTAAGCAAAGCGAAGAAGCAGCAAAGGAACTCAGGACTGCGAAGATAGATGCTATATACTCCAGCCCTATGGAGCGCGCAGTAGAAACCGCTAAGATAATAGCAAGGCACCATATGGGAATCCCGTTCATTTTGGCAGACGAGCTCAAAGAAAGGGACTTTGGCGACTGGGACGGCAAAAGGGAGAGCGATGTTCCTTGGAACGATAGATGGAATTCTGGCTACAGGCCGGGCAATACTGGAGAGACGCCGGAAGAATACTACGGCAGGGTCAAGGGCTTTTTGAAGGCTCTTTTTGAGAAGTATCCGGATGGCGAGGTGCTGCTTGTCGGGCACGCCAGCCTTGGAAGGGTGCTTGGCGCAATCCAGGCAAAAAGAGGGCCCGAAGCAGCGAAAGAGATGCACCATCAGGAGAACGCTGAGATAGAGTACTACACGATCGATAGCATTTGACGCGGAAGCCGCAAAAAGCCTAATATTGCATACATATGAATATGGTCAGTTAAATCAGGTGCTCCTTCCTGTCGCCGTAGAACCAGACAATTATACCTGCTATTATCAAAGCTGCCCCTCCCCATATAAAGGCAAGGTTCCCTCCGGTGTAATCGCCATATAGCCATATTATTAAACCTAATATTATCAATGCAGTGCCGAGCGCTATTAGTTTCCTGCCTGCTTTCGATCCCTTCCAGTCGCCTACCAGCCATATGCCCACACCTATCAATATGCCAGCCACAGAAGCCCAGATGTATGCCATTATCCCTCCGCTGTAATCCGCATACAGCCAGAATATCGTGCTAAGGAGTATTATTGCGATGCCAGCGATTATCATCCTGCCTGGCCTATCTTTCTCCCTTGACATTCCGGCTATAGCGCCCATGAGCACCAGTATTATCCCGGCCATTAGGTAGATGTTCAATCCTGAAAGCTGGAAGCCGGACACTTGCGTACCCCCGGAGCTTTGGCCCACGGTTGTTGTAGCGGACGTCGTTGTGGGCGTAGATGTAGAGTTCTTGCTTCCGGAAGGAGCCGCGAGGTTAACTGTGAGATTGGCGTTTGCCACTGATGGATCGTCACCGGTTGCATTGAGTGTGACAGTGTAAGTCCCGGGCTTTGCAGATGCGCTTGCTGTTATCGCCAAAGTCCCAGAGAAAGGCGGATCTACCGGTCCTGGGTTGCTAAGCGTTGCTGTGATTCCTTGCGAGGCTAGCTGCGCCTTGTCCACTATGTTTACCGTTGTCCCCCAAGTGTTCCCGCTAGCTACTGTCACGTTATATATAGCTGATGCCGCGCCTCCGGCGATTATGCTTAGGGAACCTGGTGTAATTGCTATGCTGGAAGTGCCGTAGCCGACGGCCCCGGAAGCTGTTGATAACATTACGAAAATGGCTAAGAGCATTGCAACTATTAGCGAACGGCCCGGCAATTTTTCACCTATATTATGATGTGGGGCAAGGTTTTAATAGCTGATATAATATTGGATTCAGATGCCGTACGGTGACCTGAGGCTCTATGGTGCATTTCGGCGCTGCGCGTACTGCGTAATATTCACTATTATAACAACAGTCTGATTTTTTATGCTGCGAAAAGCAGAGGTAGGGATTTTGGCTACTTGCCTTTTTTGAGCCCGGTGATCTTTTTGTCGAGCTCATCGAGTTTTTTATCGAGTTTGTCCAGTCTTTTGCTGAGGTCCTTCCATGCGTCGATGACTATTTCGTGTGGTGGTTTGGGCCTGAATTCTGGAGGGAGAGGCTTCGTGCCCTTCAGGAATTCGAGGATTTTCCTCTCCCTGAGGTGGTAGTATTTTTTCCCGTTCTTCCATTCGTAGCTGACAAGCCCTATATCGGAAAGCAAGCTAAGATGAAAATCAGCGGTCTGCGGTGCCAGACCTATCTCGTTCGCTAGCTCCGTCAAGTACTTGTCCCGTTTGGCTAGCGATAGCAATATCTTCTGTCTAAGCTCGCTGCCCAATGCCTTATGCACAACGTCGGGCTCCATAAAAACACTTTCGATTAAAATAGAACAGCCGAAACATATTTATATGTTTAGTTTCATAATACTATATGAAACTCGAAATGGTGAAATCTATGCCAATACCGCCACATGAAAGGACAAGACACGAAATGGAAGAAGAATATGAAGGGGAGTCCGGACCGCGACCTCGTGGACCGCCACATGGCCCAAGGGAACGCGGGCTTCCACCTCCGCCGCCAAGGCTGCCCGGCTTGACCCACGAGGACCTTGCAGACCTTCTAGAGGCAAAGCTCGACAAGCTTTATAGAGAGCTCGAAGAGATAAGGAGGAGATTGTAATTTCCTCTTCGCCTGCCTCTGTACGAAATTAATAAAAGCTGATTTTTCTTATTTTACGCTATGACAGAAAAGATCTATCTCGAGGACTCCTACCTTAAGGAGTTTGACGCGCAGGTAGTAAGGCATAGCATAAATGAAGTTGTGCTGAATGGCACGATCTTCTATCCGGCTGGTGGCGGACAGCCAAACGACAAGGGCTTAATAGTGATAACCGGCACAGAGTATCAGGTGGTGGACCTTAGAAAAGAGGGCGATGACATAGTGCACGTGTTTAATAAGCCCTTGGAAAAAAACGTCAAGGCTGGGGACTCGGCTAAATGCGTGATAGACTGGGATTACCGATATGCGTGCATGAGATACCATAGTGCTCTCCATACTCTGGACGGGGTTATTGAAAAGTATTACGGCTCCGGGATGGTTACCGGTGGCCAAATCTACCACGACCGGGCGCGGCTAGACATTGACATGCCGGGTCTCAGTAAGGAGAAGGCGCTAGAAATGATTGATAAGACAAATGCCGTTGCCAAAGAGGGCCACCCAATAAATTCCAGGGAACTTAGCAAAGAGGAGGCTATGAAGATACCCAGGCTTTCGAGGACAGAAACTGGCAGGAAGCTTCTCGATAGCCTGAAAACGGTGAGGGTGATTGAAATAGAAGGCGTAGACATGCAGGCTGATGGCGGCCTCCATGTAAAAAACACCGGCGAGTTTGGGAAAATCTCGCTGGGCAACTTTGAAAACAAAGGAGCAAAAAGAAAAAGAATGGAAATCATCCTAATCTAAGTCCCCATTCTATTTCTTATTTGCCAAGCACATCTTCCAGGGCTTTCTTTTTGTCAGTCGCCGGACTACTTCTTGAGGGTTGACTTCGCATTGAAGTTTATCCCCATGCCAAAGCTCCTGCCGAGCATTCCAGCCTCTAAAAGGAAGCTGTTTGTTCCAGCTGTTTTTCAGTCACTTTGCTGACATCATTCACCATTGGCGCCAACAGCCTAGCTTCGTGAATCTTAGATTCCCATAATGGAAGTGCTAGTTCATGGCTTTTCCCTGTTCGCTTTGCCGATTTCCTCAGCTCCGTTATGTTTAAGCTTCCATTGGCGTATTCGATGTTGATGCCAAAGCGCTTTATTCCTTCTAGGTTCTTTGCGTTTCTCCTAGCTGTTATCGCCTTGATAACTTGATCATAGGTGATATCTTTTGGTATAAAGATACATTTTGGCTCTCAATAAATTATCGTGCCTGCCTTCCCGTGGACTACGCGGTCGGCATCAAAAAGGTCGCCTATCTTTGCGATCTTCCTGCTCTTTCTCACGAATTCCACGCATGCTTCAAGTTTTGGGCGCATCGTACCTGCTTCGAACCTGTTTATCTTCCTTTCGAGTTCGCTTGCGGCCATTCTTGACACGGGTTGTTTCATCTTTGGGTAGTCAAGATAAAGTTTGTCGACGTTTGTCAAGATGACCATCTCTGTGGCTCCTATCGAATTCGCCAGCAGCCTGGTAGTCGCATCCTTGTCTATGACGGCGTTTGAACCCTTCAGTGAGCTGCCCTCTTTTGAAACCGGCACGCCGCCGCCACCGCAGCATAGCACTATGTAGCCTTCGTGCATCAGCGTCTTTATCTCGTTGAGCTCGACTATGCTGATCGGTTTTGGAGACGGCACGATCCTTCTGTATTTGGCACCAAACTTTGCGTAGCTGAACCTTTCGTTAGCAAGCTCTCTCTTGAGTTGATTTTTGGTGTAGAACGGCCCTACCGGCTTTGTCGGCTTACGGAATGCGCTGTCTCTGCCGTTTACCACAACATGCGTAACTACCGTTGTGACTTTCCGGTTTATACCTATGCGCTCTAATTCTTTCATGAAAGCGAGTTCGAGTATCGAGCCTATCAGCGCCTGCGTCTCTGCATTCATTATGTATAGGGGGAGCCTCGGCACCTCCCTGCTCGCGTATTCGCTCCTTAGATACTCGTTTCCCACCTGCGGGCCATTTCCGTGCGTTATGACGATTCTTTTGTCCCTGTTCGCTAAAGTGCCCAGGAGGTGCTTTGCGGTCCTTGTTGCGTTTTTGAGCTGCGTCTCGAAAGTGGGCGTTTCTCCTTTGTTTAGCAGCGCATTGCCGCCAAGAGCCATTACAATAGTCTCCATCAAACAGAATTGGGATTAACTCTTTTATTAGTTGCCTGTTATTTAGCTCCGGGGGTTAGTTGATAAAGCTCATCATATTCGACATAGGCGGGGTCCTCGTAGACTTCATGGAAGACATGTACATTCATTTCCTGCACGGCGAGGTTCTCCCGGAAGTGTCAGAAGCCAAACTCTCGAAGTTCATAATGCCGCTGATAGAGCTGATGGAATTCGGACTGCTCAGCGTGCCAGAGCTGGAACATATGGTCGGCAAGCATTTCAAAGGTCATAGAATAAATCTAAGATGGGTAGAAGGCTTCAAGAGGAATGCTAAGCCGATTATGAGCACCATAGGCCTGATAAATGGGCTCAACAAGACGCACAAGGTTGTCCTTCTGACTAACGTAAGCTATAGCAGGCTCGCTGAGCTCAAAGACACGTATCTCAAACTGGTAAAGGTGAAGACGATCTTCGCTTCGTGCGACCTTAAGCTCAGGAAACCTGAGCCGGCCATATACGAGTATGTGCTAAAGCAGATGAAAGTCAAACCCGGTGAGGTGGTCTTCGTTGATGACCAGATAGAAAACGTCATAGGGGCCGAGAAGCTCGGCATACATGCAATATGGTTCAGGAACAAGACAAGGCTGGTAGAAGACCTGGGAGCTCTTGGAATCTGGAAGTGATACGTTGCTCAACGAATTCGCGGAGCGCCTATTTGCTGGTAAATGGATTGCAGGGCAGTATATAAGCGACGCCATTGCCGCAAGCAGGGACCTGAATCGCAGCAACATGACTGCAATCGTGAATTATCTTGGTGAGCTTTATACTGAAAAAGATAAAGTTGAGAAAACTGTCAACACGTACATGAAACTTGTAAAAGAGATAAAGAAGGGCAAAGTGCATGCAGAAATAAGCGTAAAGATAACGCAACTGGGCTTGCTGATCGGGAAGAGTTTTGCGAATAAGAATTATTCTATGATAGTCGATTTTGCAAAAAGAAACCGCGTTTTCGTCTGGCTCGACATGGAGGAGCACAACTATGTAAGTTCGACTCTTGAAATATTCAAGAGCAAGGCACACGGCAGGAACACCGGCATATGCATACAATCCTACTTGAAGAGGAGCATGTCGGATCTTAGGTCGCTGTCCAAGCTCGATGCGAATATCAGGCTCGTGAAGGGGGCCCACGGCGTCACAAGCGCGCTTGGATATCCGAATAGGGCAGATGCGACTAAAAATTATGCGGTGTTGATGGACTATCTTTTCAAGCACTTTTCGCGTTTCACCATAGCTACTCACGATTTAGACGTGATAGACACGGCGTTAAAATTAAGGAAAAGATACAAAAAAGAGGTCACGTTTGCGATGCTTAGGGGGATCAGAAGCGACTATGCGCTAAGCCTTGCAAGGAAAGGGAATGACGTATCTGTTTACGTGCCGTTTGGCGAAGAGTGGATACCATACTCATACAGAAGGCTTAAAGAATGGAGCAACTTTAAACTAATTGCAAGGTCTCTATTGCCCACACAGTAGGTGAATCCATGAGCGAAAAGCAGGAAGGCATAACAGCCAAAAAGAATGATGATTTTTCTGAATGGTATACGCAAGTAGTGGTTAAAGGGGAGCTCGCCGACTACGGCCCCGTACAAGGCACAATCGCCTACAGGCCGACCGCTTATGCGATCTGGGAATCGATACAGAAGCAGTTTAACGACATGATAATAGGCTCCGGACACAGGAACGTGTATTTCCCGTTGCTGATTCCTGAAAGCTTATTGACCAGGGAAAAGGAGCATATCGAAGGATTTGCGCCTGAGGTTTTCTGGGTCACGCACGGCGGGGACAACAAGCTTAGCGAAAGGCTTGCTGTCAGGCCCACATCGGAGACGGTCATCTATAGCTTCTATTCGAAATGGGTGAGGAGCTGGAGGGATCTGCCGCTCCTGCTGAACCAGTGGTGCAACGTCCTGCGTGCTGAGATTAAATCCACAAAGCCGTTCATACGCGGCAGCGAATTTCTCTGGCAGGAAGGGCATACGGTCCATGCAACCGTAAATGAAGCCGATGAAGAGGTTATGAGGATACTCGAATACTACAAGATATTAGTGGAAGATTACCTTGCTGTTCCCGTTTTGATTGGAAAGAAAAGCGAAAGAGAGAAATTTGCAGGTGCTTTCTATACTACGACGCTTGAGGCGATGATGCCTGATGGAAAGGCTCTGCAAGCCGGCACCTCGCACAACCTGGGCCAGAACTTCTCAAAGCCATTTGGAATACAGTTCCTCGACCAGAACAACAAGTCGCAATATGCGTGGACCACTTCGTGGGGAGTATCGACAAGGCTCATTGGCGCCCTGGTCATGATACACGGTGATGACCGGGGATTGGTCATACCGCCGAAAGTAGCACCGATAAAAGCAGTGATAGTGCCTATCTACAAAGGCAACGAAGGCGAACCGGTGGTAAAGAAAGCAAATGAGATAAAATCGGCGCTCGGAAAGCACGGGATAGCCGCTTTAATCGACGCTCGCGACGACCGCACGCCGGGCTGGAAGTTCAGCGAGCATGAGATGAAGGGCATTCCGGTAAGGATAGAAATAGGGCCGAAGGACATGAAAGAGAAGAAAGTCGTGATTTTTAGAAGGGACACCGCGGAAAAGAAAAGCATCGAAGAGAGCTCGGTGGCCAAGGCAACCGCAGAGCTGCTTGACGACATTCAAAAGAATCTGCTTGTGCGCGCTAGAGAAGCGCTGAAGAAACAGACAATCGAGGCCAAAGACTACGCAGACTTCAAGAAAACATTAGAGGAGAGGGGCGGCTTCCTGAAATGCGGATGGTGCGGAAGCGACAAGTGCGAAGGAAGCATAAAGGAGGAAACCGGCGCCACCATAAGGGTGATTCCGTTCGAGCAAGATAAGAAGATTCCGGATTGCATATATTGCGGAAAACAGGGAAAAGAGATTGTTTATTTTGCCAGGGCTTATTAGGCAATCGTTTGAAGAAAACTGCTGCTTTTTTCTGGTTCCTCCTATTCTTTTTCTATCACTCGGATCTGTTTGGGAACATCTCTAGGACATTCTTCGGCACCAGGAAGATGAGGCCGTCGAGCCTCGTCGCAGGTCTGTAATCGAAGATGCTCCGGTCTTCCATTGAATAGCTTGGTCTCATTTTCCCCCTGTATCTTAAATGAAGCGTAGCATAGCAGCCACCCTCCGGGTTCATGACAGGACTGTTGCTCTCCAGCGTTTTCCTTATTATCCAATGTGCATCTTCAAGAAATGCCACTGCGCCAGTACTGCCGAGCTTGTCGCTTCTTATCTGCACCGGAAAATCATGCTCGGCTATGCTTACCGACAGATACGGCTTCCCGTGCCTACCAATCCTGGGCTCCATAAACCTTATGGTGATGTTTACTACCCTGCCCTGGTCAATAAACACTTTTGGATTGTCGAATGCGTCTACCAGCCTTTGCGTAGTGAAACGCAGGGATGCGCCGCCCTGTGCATGCCAGATAGCATGACCTGGGCGAAGGCCGCCTAGCGAGATTGCGCCGTAATCCTCTAGGCTCACATCAACTACACGCCTTGGGCTTATGCCTTCTGGTGCCATTTGCCTTCTTGCCGATGACTGCGTTGCAAACATACATGCACCCAAATGCATTTTTCCGAAATAATATTAAAGCATATTTGACAGACTCAGAAGCTTGTCCTCCATCTTGTCCATACATAGTCTCGTGCCTTTTTGGCTAGCCTTCCGCAGCCGAGCCTGTTCGCGAGCTGCTCGAGATTGCCGAGTTCTTCGCGAAGTCCCATTCCGGTATCCTCTAAAGGCGATACCGTAGATAGCAGCTCGAATGCGGCCATGGCATCGCGCCGCGACGCATCCCGTGATTTCTTTGTCCCCAATAGAAGCTCCTGTTCCGCTATTCTAAGCTGGAGCCGCCCCCTCTTGAAGCGCTCGCCTTCAGGGGATTCGCGCAGCATTCCGGTGTAGCGCTCTATTGCTGTAATCCTATCTTTGCGCGTGCGATGTGCACTTCCGATGTCTCTCTCATTTATGGCAGGAATAGCAGTTACTTCCATCTAGACACCGTTCATATATTTTTCCGACTATATATAAATAATTTTGCCAAGTTGGTTTGCAGCCAGTTGGATAATATGGCGTTGGCACGCGAGAAGTGCTTGATATTTTATGATAGAATCAAACCGATGATTTGATTGGGATTGGCAGGAATATTGGCAGGCCAGGAACTGTTGCTGGAAACGGCGACCATGTTAATGCGTACGTTGACAACAGGGTTGACAATGGGAAGGAAGTCGTATTCGAATCCAGGCTCAGGGGCGTAATATCGCCGGCGCTCGCCGAGATAATGGAATCGAAGCCGCACTATCACAGAGTGATGACAGAATGGTACATGGTCGATTCCGGCGAAGGTACATTATATAGGAATGGGAATCCTGAGCTCCTTAAGCCTAACGATTGCGTGAAGATAAACCCTGGCGAGGTCCACAGCGTCAAGTCGATAAGGGGCCTGAGGCTCTTCGTCGTGACGCTGCCGAAGTGGAGTCCTGCAGACCATCTTTGCTAGATGCAAGGACATGAACAGCGCAGGTCTGTAAGCTTTAAATAAGCTGGTTGCCATTCGTCTCTGTATGGCGATTGAGCATATCGATTACAATATGGATCCGAATGACACCGGCATGGACAAGATAGAGGAGATAGAGGGCATAACCACTAAGAAGAAGGCCGCGCAAGAGCAGGCAAAGGCGCAGCCCGCTCAGATGAAAAATGCCGATGGTACCGTCGGTTTCGATACGTTCGCAGCCTTGGATATGAGGGTTGCAAAGATACTCGACGTTGAAGATGTCCCGGGGGCTAGAAAACCGATGTACAAGCTAAGGATAGATGTTGGAGAGCTTGGCGAAAGGCATATCGTTGCAGGGATCGGCGCTTTCTACAGCAAGGACGAGCTTGTCGGAAGGAAGATCGTAATAGTGGCCAATCTCGCCCCCAGATCGATTGCCGGGCAGATATCACAGGGCATGCTCCTTGCAGCGGAATATGGCGATGAGGTTTCCATTCTGCAGCCGGACCGCGACATGAAAGAAGGAAGCAGGATAGGATAGAGCATTTCTTTTATATATCTAATCAACGATAGTCCTGTATCGGGTGATAGCGCTGGCTAAATTCTACATTACTACGCCGATTTACTACGTGAACGACAAGCCGCACATAGGCCACGCCTTCGCGACCATAGCCGCTGATGTGCTTGCCAGGTGGCACAGGATACGCGGCGATGAGGTTTTCTTCCTGACCGGCACGGATGAACACGGAAGCAAGATAGAGAAAGCAGCAAAGGCAGCAGGCATGGACCCGAAGTCATTTGCCGATAAGGTGGTCGGGAACTTCAAGACCGCTTGGGACGTACTTGGCATATCGAACGACGATTTCATAAGAACCACGGAAGAGCGGCACATAAAAGTGGTCACAGCAGTAATCAGAAGGATTTTCGATACCGGAGACATCTATAAAGGGCAATACGAAGGCTGGTACTGCGTATCTGATGAGGCTTTCTTCACGGAATTGCAGCTCGTAGATGGCAAATGCCCGACATGCGGAAAACCCGTGACGAAAGTCAAAGAAGACACCTACTTCTTCAAGCTTAGTGGATATCAGAAAAGGCTCCTGGAATTCTACAAAGAAAATCCGGAGTTCCTCGGGAGGCGTTATAGGAACGAGATAATAAACAGGGTTAAAGGTGGGCTAAACGACCTGAGCGTGACGCGCACAACTGTCAAATGGGCCGTTCCGTTTCCGTTTGACAAGGATCACTATCTCTATGTATGGTTTGACGCGCTGATAAACTACATCAGTGCGCTTGGTTGGCCAAATGGAAAAGGCTTCAAGACGTTCTGGCCTGCGGACGTGCACTTCGTAGGAAAGGAGATAAACTGGTTTCATTCGGTGATATGGCCTGCGATGCTGTTCTCTGCCGGGATAGAGCCCCCAAAGCGGGTGTATGCATCAGGGTGGCTCACCGTCAACGGGCAGAAGATGGGAAAGAGCATGGGCAATGCGATAGATCCTATAGACCTGTCGAAAAAGTACTCTGTCGATGCGCTGAGGTATTTCTTCATTAGGGAGAAGCCGCTCGAAGATGATGGCGACTTCTCCGAGGCGGCGCTCATTGAAAGGATAAACAACGAGCTCGTCGCAGATCTCGGTAATTTAGTTTACAGGACGTTCACCTTGGTAGAAAAGTATGGTGGGGAGCTTGAAGGCAGGCCGGAACTGGACAAAGTATTCGACACAGGGAAAATAGACGAGCTGGTCGGGAAGATGGACCTGTACAATGCCCTGAATGAGATATGGGCATGCATCAAGGCGGCGAACAAGTACATAAACGACAAAGAAGCATGGAAGCTAAAGGGCGACGTGCTTGGCAATGTGCTTTACAACCTTGTTGAGGCGATACGCGTGATGTCGATACTGCTTTACCCTTTCATGCCAGCGACCGCTGAAAAGATAAACGAACAGCTAGGCACAAAAATCGGCACTCTAAAAGACTGCAAGTTCGGGCCGTTTAAAGGCAGCGTGCGTAAAGGAGACTACCTTTTCAAGAAAATCCTGTGAGGTTGTTTCAAAAACCTAAAATGATGCCGATACGTTTTCCTTTAAACGAACAAACAAATATTTAAATCGTCGCGACAATAGTTAGTAATGGCGATCGAATGGGTTCAAAACAACACGAACTTGGTTCACCTGTTTCTAAGATAGAGCCAGAGAACAGCCGTTCCCCTGGAGTTAAAAGGCAATTGCCTGCGTTGCATACAGAACCGGCTCTGCCAGATACAAATGGAATAATCATGGCGCAAGGCCTCGGCATGGAGCAAATGGATGTGCTACGCAAAGTCTATGACAACATCCCGTTGGATGTGCTTCCGAGTAGACTGCGGGTTTATCAAAACAGTTTGGTAGAAGCGGTTGAAGGCAGATTAGAGGAGCTTTGCGTATTTTATTCTAAAGTGCTTGATGAGTATACGCACAGGTATTACCATAACATAGTCAATACGGCCAATCTGCCAGAGCTGTATACGGAATTTGCCGGGAGCATAGATAGCACTATATCCAGATTGGAAGAGCGCAGGCGGGCTGCGCCCACTAGAATGGAGCGCGAGAACAACTACCAGTATGAGATTGATGCGTTAAGAAAGGCAAAAGAGCTCTTGACCGATGCTAAAGACATGCTGGTGTCCGAATTGGACGTGATAAAAATGTTAAACGACGTGCTTGAG
>JAKAPD010000067.1 GCA_021812025.1 Microcaldota archaeon
GCTGCTATGAAGCTGGGCTACGAGTACCTTGCGAACACCGACCATACGAAGAGCCTCTATGTGACAAAAGGGATGAACGAGAAGCAGTTCGAAAGGCACTTCAAGAAGATAGACGGGCTCAATGGGGCGTTCAAGAAATTCCGGATTCTGAAAGGGGCAGAGGTGGAAATACTCAAGGATGGATCGCTCGACCTGACAGACCACACGCTCAAGCAGATGGATTGCATTGTCGCTTCCGTGCATTCGAACACTAAGATGTCCAAGAAGGAGATGACAGATCGTGTGATAAAGGCGCTAGACACCGGCTTTGTGAAAGTCCTCGGGCACCCGACCGGCCGCGTTGTCGGTGTAAGGCCTGCCTATGAGATTGACCTGGAAAAAGTCGCTGAAGCTGCAGAGCGCAACAATGTCGCCCTGGAAATAAACGCTCTCGACAGGATAGACCTGAACGATACTAACATATTACTGACGTCGAAGTACAAGGTCAAATACGCAGTAGACACGGATTCGCACATAACTTCGCAGCTTACCATGATGAGATATGGCATAGGCACAGCAAGGAGAGGCTGGCTCACCAAAGACAGGATCCTAAATGCCCGGCCGCTCAAAGAGGTCCTCAACAAGTAATAATTAATATCTGTGAATCAGAATAGAAACATGGCAAGTAGATCCGAAACTCCGCTGAGGCACAAGGAGGACATGGCTCTCGAAAGAATTCTCAGAGCCGAGTTCAACGACCCTGACGCGACAAAAAGGGACGTCATCCTATTCATCGGGAGGTTCAAGAGGAACTGGTATTCGCTGGTTTTCAACATGGTCTACCAGAAACGGTTTTGCAAGAATCAGGAAGCCGCAGAGGATCTGCTCTGGCAGCTGGCGGATGACGGGATAATAATAATAACAGATCCGAAGAACAGGGCGGGAAAGCCATCAAGGGCGAGTAGGCCGACCACAGAAGCGCGCATCGAGCTTACTGGAGAAGCCGAAAGGGCGCAGCGCGAGTTCAGAAGGGCGTTGAGCCTGCGCGTATGAGGTCTCATATGTAATTCGCAAGATTGAACTGCCCAGCAGGCCTTTCTCCCCCACCGACTCCCCCGAATACTGTCTCTATCTCGCTCTTTATCAGCGTTATCCTTTGTTTTATGTATGGTTCAAGGTCGTATCTGTTGGCCAGATCGGTAGCGACATTGAGGTATTTCTCTATACCTCCTTTCGAAATCGTCAGGACCAGCTTGCCTTTGCATCTTGTGCATTTCCCCACCAAGGGCACCCTTCTATATTTTGCATTGCAGTTCACGCACCTGAAGGTCTGCTTCGAAAAAGAATGAAGGTTTCCTATCAGGTCTGGAATGAAGTGGCTAATTATGAGCCTTCTTGCAGTATCCGGCTTGTCTACAGTGCAGAGCCTGTCCATCAGGTTGAACTGCAGGTCTATCTTTTCCTGCATCGTCTTAAGTTTCGTATATACGCTCTTGTTTGGCGAGCCGTTTATAGAATCCGGCCCGGACAGATGCGTGAACTCTATGTTCTGGTATGCGCTCTTCTTGCCCAGCCTGGTGCCGACTATCTCCACCTGCATGTCCGCCGGCGACGTGTAAGCGAGAGTCTTGTTGTAGAAGTCAATCCCGTAATCCTTAATGACTTCCATCATGTGCACCTCATCGTCGACTTCATCAGGCAGCACGTTCAGCGTCAAAATGAGGGGCGCATCCATGGTGCCGCCGATTGTAACCGGCAAGTACCTCTTCGAGAAGTTCACAAGCGCATCGAGCAGGAGCATCGTAGTGTCCTCATCGCCATCGCAGTTCCTCCTTCTCGCAGTTATTGTATACGGGTGTGCGAAGCCCACATTCGCATTCGTAAAGCCGATTATCCTGCCGAGCACCCCGCACGATATGTGCGGCGCAAGCGTTATCACAAACTGGCCGACCAGTCCGTCTATGTCATCTATATTATAGAACTTGTCAAGCTTGTAGAACCTTGCCAATAGATCGTCGATGTACTTGGCGACTTTCAGCATGTATTCGGCGCCGCGCCTGTTTAGTATTACATCCTGGTGCCTCATCTCCACTAGCTGGTCGTCCTTGACCAATGGATTCCCGAGATAGTCATGCGTATAACCGAGCCCAACGAGCTTCTCGACGCTGACACCTATCTCTTTTGGATAAAAGTGCGTCAGCGGCGAATCCGTGGCGTCGAAGCGCGCTGTCCCGTCCTTGAATATATTGACTCCGTACTGGCTCCTCAATATGCCCTTCTCCAACGACTCCGGAATCTTGTCTTTGCTCACAAGGCCCTTTACTCCTTTCATCACCTTAGGCAGGGACTGCACGCCGATGTTCCTGAGCGCACCGTCCACGTAGCTGGCGAGGTTGACTTTTGCGGTGTCGAAGCCAAAAGTCTTGCCGTTGCACGATGGGCAAATATCCCCCATGCTGTTGCGCCCGCAGCTCTTGCAGACCCTTTCGATCGTTGCACGTGCCTGATGCGCATGGCAATACGGAGAGACTATCTGCTCCTTGCCCTTCGGACACCTGTATCGCGCAATATCTATATCGATGGCGGGCGTCCCGAATTTCTTCTTATCACCAATATAGATCTTGTAGATGTTTCGCTCCTTGCTTCCATGCTCCCCCACGGGAAAAAGCACGTGCGGAGCGGGTTTCATGAGACGTTCCCTCGCCTTCTCCGGCCTGCCTATCCTTGCGCCTATCCCATAGGACCTTCGCATTATCTTAAAAGGAGCAAGTGAATTGATTATATCAATCGGGCTCTTGGAGATATCAAATCCCGCGAGCTCTTTTTTCTCGAGGTCTATACTATCGTCCTTCACGAATCCGAAGGATGCCAGAAGGCTTTGCGCATCGTCGTCCCTTATGGTTATTGCGGTACCGGAATCGGAATGGGGTATGCAAAGCCTTTCTATGCTGTCGCGAAGCTGTATGTTCCCTATGGGAATCTCGACGCGCGCGATTCCAAACAAGCTCTCACCCGTTTTCTCTATGTCGGCCTTGAGGAGCGCCTTTGCGATATCGTAAAGTTCCTGCGGGGTGACATCGCAGTAGTCGTATATGTATCTGGGGTGCATCGGCACGTTATAGATTTTCGAGAGCCCATATGCCTCTTTGAACGATGGAGCAAGCGCAGCATCGCCGGCAAAGCCGTTGGCCTTCAGCTGCGCAAGCCAGTACTCTTCAACATAACTCGTAGGCACCATTGGCGTGTTGGACTTTTTGAAGTCGCCGTATGTGACTAGCACATCGCCTGTGGATATTATCTTCGCTATCTGGTCCATGACTGCCTTTGCCTGCTCTGCCGTGTTCACCCTGAAGGCATCGCCATTCTTCAGCTTTACAAAAGGCCCCTCTATGCTGTCTACTGGGGCTGCAACGCAGCCCTTCCCGGGCTTCTCAACCTTGAGCTGCGTGCCTGTGGCTATGAACTCATCGAGTATGTACATCGTAGCGGGGCTGAATCCCTTTGCCGCTATTCCGGTCAGCCTCGATCTGCCGTATCTTAGCCTGAAGTTGCCCGAGTGATTCGGATAAGCAAGCAGAT
>JAKAPD010000068.1 GCA_021812025.1 Microcaldota archaeon
ATGTTCCCCTTCCTAAACCTGCTGCCGTAGTAAGCGAGCAATGAGAATACTATGAACAGTATTATGAAAACCGCAATACCTAAGGCGTCTATCAGCATGGGATCACTTCTTGTCTATCAGATAGGCGGCCACTAGGAACAGAACTGCTGAAACCGGCAGCATCGCGATCTGGAACCAGTAGAAGAACGGAAGCCCACCGACCTCCGGGTAAATCACATTGTAGAAAGGGACATCGAAATAGATTATCGTAGGAATGAGCAGCAACACTGCGGCTATTGCCAGCCTGGCGCCCCTTCCATTCCCTCTCGCCATAAAATTGAATGTCACAAATGATTTTTATACCTTTCCAAAAGAGGGCTTCGTGAAGAAATGCGGCAGATGCGGACTGCCTATCTTCGCTTCCCGCGTTTTCCTTTGCAGAAAAGTATTTATAGTAATCAGTTTATAACAGATTGCACGGATTGCATCAATCCAAAAGGTGAAAAGATGAAAATACCCGAAATCCTAAAGGCGCAGGATGATGACACGGACGAGGACGAAGAGGATGAAGACTTCGACGAGGACGAAGACGAAGACGAAGAATCTGAAGAATAACCAGAATAATAATCTGCATAATAACCAGAATAGGTTCTTCCAGTTTATTTTTATTTAACTAATCCTTGTTTTTCTAATAGCTCGGCAGCGAAAGATTAAAATAGATTAATAATGTAGTCTAAATGGACTTGGATTGCAGATTGCTTTACGGCAATCGGCAATGCGCAACCGCATCAGATTTTAATATAGATGGTAGAACATGGCAGATGGAATCGAGCTTACAGTCGCAAGCGCCCTGGTGACAGACGATGGCAGGGGCATAGCCAGGCTTGACTCGAAGGCGAGGAAGCTGCTGAACGTCATATCCGGCGACATAGTGGAGATAAAGGGAAAAAGGAGGAGCACAGCCGCGATAGTGTGGCAGGCCCACCAGCAAGATGAAGGGCTAGATTTCATAAGGATAGACGGCTACATAAGGCAGAACCTCGGCATAGGGATAGGCGATAAGGTCTTTGTGAAAAAGGCAGAATCCAACGAGGCGCAGAAGGTGATACTCGCGCCGCCGCCGAACCAGAAGGCGCCAATTTCCCCGGATTTCGCGGAGTACGCAAAGAACAAGCTGGAAGACCATCCGTTGCTCAAGGGTGACGTGGTGCCGATAGCGATGTTCGGCTACGTCTTCAATTTCATAGTCGCGCAGGTGGTGCCGCACGGTGTCGTCAAGGTGACCAGAAATACGGAGGTGCAGGTGAAGACCGAACCGGTATCGGAATCGATGGTAA
This sequence comes from Microcaldota archaeon, assembly GCA_021812025.1. Classification (GTDB taxonomy): domain Archaea; phylum Micrarchaeota; class Micrarchaeia; order Micrarchaeales; family Micrarchaeaceae; genus JAJZYD01. Next base: position 1,317 of record JAKAPD010000068.1, read on the forward strand.
GGATAGGGGAGGTGCACTACGAGGACATAGGCGGCCTGGGGGCGGAGAAGGACAAGATCAGGGAGATGGTGGAGCTGCCGATAAGGTATCCGGAGCTGTTCGAGAGGCTCGGCATAGAGCCGCCGAAAGGCGTACTTTTGTATGGCGCACCTGGAACCGGAAAGACGCTGCTGGTGAAAGCCGTTGCCAACGAGGCAGACGCGCACTTCATCAATATATCAGGACCGGAGCTGGTGAGCAAGTTCGTGGGCGAGAGCGAAGAGAAACTGCGTGAGATATTCAACGAAGCCAAGGAAAAAGCGCCTACCGTAATATTCATGGATGAGATAGACGCGATAGCGCCGAAGAGGGAAGAGGCCACCAACGAAGTCGAGCGAAGGATGGTTTCGCAACTGCTCACCCTTATGGACGGCATGGTGTCCAGGGGCCAGGTTATAGTCATAGGAGCGACGAACAGGCCCAATGCCATAGATCCGGCGCTAAGGCGCCCCGGCAGGTTCGACAGGGAGATGGAAATAGGAGTCCCGGACAGGAACGCAAGGAAGGAGATATTCCAGATCCACACCAGGAACATGCCGCTGGCAAAGGATGTAAAGCTGGAAGAGATCGCGGACATGAGCCACGGGTATACAGGCGCGGATATAGCTGCACTCGTGAGGGAAGCGGCAATGGTGACGCTAAGGCAGATATTACCTAAGATAATAGACAAGAAATCCGTTCCGAACGAGCTGCTCATGGAGCTTAAGGTAAAGAGGAGTGATTTCGTAGAGGCTTTTGGAAGCATACAGCCGAGCGCGTTGAGGGAGGTGTTTGTCGAGAGGCCAAACGTGCGCTGGGCAGATGTGGGCGGACTTGAGGATGTCAAATCGCAACTGAAGGAAGCGGTCGAGCTCCCCTTCAAGAACCCGCAGGCTTTCGAGAAGATGGGCATAAGGCCGATTCGCGGTATACTGCTAATAGGCGCCCCTGGAACCGGAAAGACGATGCTGGCTAAAGCCGTGGCAACGGAGCGCGAATCAAATCTCATATCGATAAAAGGCCCGGAAATACTCAGCAAGTACGTCGGGGAAAGCGAGAAGGCGGTCCGTGAAGTCTTCAGGAAGGCGAAGATGGCAGCTCCGTGCATAGTGTTCATAGACGAGATAGATGCCATAACAACCATAAGGAGCTCCGACAGCTCCGATTCGATGGTGACCGAGCGCGTTGTCGACACTCTTCTTACGGAAATGGACGGGCTCCAGGAAATGAAGAATATAGTGGTCATAGCCGCTACAAACAGGCCGGACATGATAGACCCCGCGCTGCTGAGGCCCGGCAGGTTCGACAAGATCGTCGAGATACCGATGCCGGATCTGGTAACTAGGCACGAGATACTGAAAGTCCATACGAGGCGCATGCCGCTGGCGAAAGACGTCGACCTGGAAGAGCTTGCAAAACAGACGGAGCTCTACACGGGCGCAGAGATAGAGAACCTGACAAGAGAAGCGGGCATGAACGCGATAAGGGCGAAGAGGGACCTTGTGACAAAGGCCGATTTTGCCTCGGCCATGATAGAGGTGAAGCCTGCAATACCGAAGGAGCTTGCCGAGCGCATAAAGAGGTTCAAGGAGGAGCCTGAAAACATGTACAGATGAGGACGACAAGCGCAACTACGATATACTAACAAAGTGATAATATGAAACTAGTATTCTCCGATACAAAATCCGGAAGGAGCGGGCACATGGAGCTCCAGAACGACAAGCTGCCGTTGCTGCTGAACAAAAAGATAGGGGACACGCTCGAGGGCGCGCTCTTCGGGCTCAGCGGCTACAAGCTCAAAATAACCGGTGGCAGCGACACATCCGGATTCGCGCTGGAGAAAAGCGTCGAAGGGACGCGAAAGACAAAGGCGCTGAAAAGGATAAGCGGCTCGGGCAGGGACAAGGGTGTATTCGAAAGGGTGAGCGTGAGGGGCAACACGATCAGCGGCGACA
>JAKAPD010000069.1 GCA_021812025.1 Microcaldota archaeon
GTTCGTCGACGCCAAGTCCCTGCACCTCATTATAGCATTGTGTCAGCATGTCCTCAGCGCTCATTCCGTGCTTCAACATAAGGTTATCAAGCTCGTTCCTTGCCGAATCGAAATTGCCTACGACAGAGTCCTTGAGCATGGTTATAATCTCCTTTGGCCTTGCCTTCGCCGCAACCTCATAGATGCTCGCCTCTGTTATCTTCCTGCTTTGCATGGCCGCGCTTTGCAGTATGTTGGTCAGCTTCCTCAGGTCGCCGTCGCCAACGTAAACGAGCGCACCGACCGCCTTCTCATCAATTTCGAGTTTCTCTTGTTCAACGATCCTCTTGATATATTCCTTCATCTCCTCTTCATTGAGAGGCTTGAACCTGAAGACGACGCACCTGCTCTGGATCGGCTCTATTATCTTGCTGGCGTAGTTGGCGCTGAGTATGAAGCGCGTTTCCTTAGAAAACTTCTCCATAGTCCTCCTGAGGGCGTGCTGCGCGTCGCTAGTCAGCGCATCCGCCTCGTCCAGGAATATTATCTTTATCGGGACCTTTGCCATCGATATGGTCTTTGCGAACTCCTTTACTTCTCCCCTTATCACATCTATTCCGCGCGCATCCGATGCGTTGAGTTCCTTCAGTGCGCCATTTATCTGATCGCCATAGAGGTCGTTTGCCATTGCAATCGCACAGGTCGTTTTGCCTATCCCTGCGCTGCCAGCGAATATCATGTTCGGGAAGTTGCCTCTTTCAACGAAAGCCTTTAGCCTGCCGACTATCAGCTTCTGGCCTATGACTTCGTCTAGGTTCTTTGGTCTATATTTCTCAATCCATGGTAGATCCGGAAGTTGCATAAGTATCAGAGGAAAAAGCTGCGATAAGTATTATTTTATACGCATTTAATAATATTTCCTTTTACTTTATATCCCATACCTTTTCCGCGGTCCTGTGCGCGATATTCTCGATGTACGATTCAGCCATACCGCACCCTTTCAGGAAATCGGCATATCTCTCTAATTTTATTAACGGCCAGTCGGTCCCAAACATTAGTTTCTGGGAGCTTGCGTAGTGAACCAGGAACTTGAGCCTTTCAGCAAGCATGTTTCCATATATATCTTCTATGTCACCGAGGAACCACCCGGATATGTCGGCATAGCAGTTTTCATTCTTGTATATGATCTCGGCTGTATCCTCAAACCATGGATTTCCAGAATGGGCGATAACAATCTTCATATCTGGATGTGCTACGGCAACATCGTCAATGTTTAGAGGGTGTGCAAACCTCACCCTTGCATGATTTACCATAGAGTTCCAAGTGTCTCCGGTGTGGAAAATCACAGGCACACCGTACTTCTCCGCAAGCCCATATATTGGCTCGAACATTTCGTCATATGGGTAAACGGGTTCATAGCCCAAGAAGATCTTGAAACCCCTGAACCTGCCCTCCTTAAATTCCTCCTTGGCCGCAGCAATGTACGTTTCAATCTCAGCAATCCGTATTCCGAATACAGGGATAAATCGTTCATCCTGCTCTGCGATTCTCGCTATTTCCTCGTTAGTGCTGAAATTCCAGCCTATCGCTACCGCGCTGCCTACACCGCTATTGTCCATCTCTTCAAGCAGCCCGTCGAGAGAGTAATTTATCTTATTATCCTTCGCCGCTTCAGCGAAGGTTGGGCTCGAAAAACCAGGATGCGTGTGGGCATCTATGAATCTCATTCAATCTCAAGAGGCTTTATAAGCTTTCCATCTTAAAATAGTTTGTCCTTTATATCTGATACAGAAAGATTACCCGAGGGGACGTACGCTAACCTGGTAGACTACCAGCTTTGGGAGCTGGTCGTCCGAGTTCAAATCTCGGCGTCCCCATTTTTCTCAGGCGACCAAACAGCTGGTATTTTAATCCACTTTCCCAAATCGAAACGTTAGTTGTTAGGCATGGAAATAATCATAGCGTTGCTGGTGCTGCTTTCCATATCATTGATAGTCGGAGAACTTCTCCAGCGGATTGGCCTTCCTTCAGTCGCTGGCCAGCTGATTGCAGGCTTAGCGCTGGGGCCGATCGCCCTGAATGTCGTAACCCCAACACCCTCACTTACAAACTTTTCTGATGTCGCGCTTTTCTTCATAATTTTCATGATAGGTGTGGAGGTGACCACAGAAGTGCTCACCAAGCACGTAAGGCAGGCTTTCGCCTTCACCACAACCAGCTTTCTTATTCCCGCCTCGCTAATGGCGATCGCAGCAATATTTGCATTTGGTCTTCCCGTAACGCAGGGCGTCATAGTTGCAACAGCAGTTGGCGTGCCATCGATCTCAATAATCTCGGTCATGCTCTATAGATACCGGCTGCTAAAATCAGAGCCTGGCCACATTGTGCTCGCCAGCGTGGTCATTACAGATATAATTGCCTTTGGCGCCCTTGCAGCGGTATCTGGAGGCGCATTCGACACAACCCTAATGCTTTTTGCGGTCATTCTCGTATTTATTGCAGTCCTGCTGCTTGCAGATAGAGGATTAAGGTCGCATTCCAAAAGACTCAAACGTTTCTTCGATTCTCTGGTGAAGCGGGAACACGGGGAGGATCTTGCCTTTGGCGGAGTACTCGTGCTGGGGTTGGTAATATCCAGCTTCCTGCAGCTCATAGGGATTACTTTCGTGCTTGGCGCCTTTTTCGCAGGCACTCTACTGAGCGAATATGTGCTTGGCAAGGCCTTCTACCTCCGTCTCATAAGGACTCTCAGAAGGATAAACAATAGCTTTTTCATCCCACTGTTCTTTAGCATAGCTGCGCTGAGCGTCGTGCTGCCCGGCAGCCAAACCCTGTTGCTGCTGCTTGCGCTTCTGGCTGTGAGCATAGGGGTCGGCGGTATTCTGAATGCAGCGATAGGCAAGCGATTCCTGCCTGCTATGAAGAGCAGGCATGTGATAAGCCTTTTTGGCGGGAGGGGTGCAGTTGGCGTCATAATAGGCAGCATCGCACTGCTTGAAGGACTGATAAACAGCGATCTTTACTCTGCTATTGTTCTAGGCACACTTGCGATGGCGGTTGGAATGCCTTTGCTTATGGTGAATAGGCTGAAATGA
>JAKAPD010000008.1 GCA_021812025.1 Microcaldota archaeon
CGTGATAGAAACTGGTGGCACTGTGGGAGACATAGAAAACAGCTATTTTGTCGAGGCGATGAGGCAGCTTGCCCTGAAGAGAAAGGTCGTCTTCATCGATGTCACATATGTGCCGGAGCTTGAGAAGGTAGGTGAACAGAAGACAAAGCCTTCTCAGATAGCGCTCAGGAGCCTCAGGCAGGAAGGGATCCAACCGGACTTCATAATATGCCGGGCCGACAGAAGGCTCGATGAAAAAGCCAGGGACAAGATAGCGCTTTTCGCCAACCTCCCGAAAGAGCATGTCATAGACGATAGTGATGTGGACAACATATACGGGGTACCCAAATATCTAATGGAGCAGGGCTTCGACAGGCTCCTTCTTGACAGGCTCGGCTTTTCTGGAAAGGCGATCGGCGCGGAAGCGCTTGCCAGATGGGAGGGTTGCATAAATAGGCCATTGCAAAAATCCCAAATAACAATATCAATTGTCGGCAAATATGTGGATCTGCACGATTCTTACGCCAGTGTCACCGAGGCGCTCAAGAATGCCGCAACGGCGAACAGAACAGACATGAGGCTCAAATGGGTCGAATCTGAGGCTTTTGAAAGCGCGGGAGACCCAGCGCTGACTATGGCGCTTGCAAGGAGCAATGGCATTCTTGTACCAGGCGGGTTCGGGAAGAGGGGAACGGAAGGCATGATCTCAGCAATACGGCATGCTAGGACAAACCGCGTGCCGTATCTGGGATTGTGCTTGGGCATGCAGCTCATGGTGATAGAATACGCAAGGAACGTGTGCGGGATAGAAAACGCGAATTCATCGGAATTTGGCAAACTCGACGATAATGTAATAGACATGATGGAAGAACAGAAGAGGATAGAGAAGATGGGCGGCACTATGAGGTTAGGCTCATGGCAGGCAGTCGTAAAGCAGGGCACCCTTGCAAGCGCAGCTTACGGTAGCACGGAAATCACAGAGAGGCACAGGCACAGATACGAGGTGAATAACGGTTACCTAAAGATCCTTGAGGAAAAGGGGCTCGTGATAAGCGCGATGGCGAAGAACAACAACCTTGTGGAAATGGTTGAATGGAAAGGCCATTTTGGAATAGGAACGCAGGCGCATCCGGAGTTCAAATCCAGACCGGAAAATCCTGCACCCCTTTTCAACGCGTTCATAAAAAGCGCGATGGAGCATTCAAAGGTGCCTGCCGAGCAGGTGCTCCTCTGAATCAGAGGAACTTGTGCCAGAGGTAGAAGTCCTGCTCATACCAGTGCTTTTTGAGCGTTGCGGTTTTCTGGTAGCCCAACTTCCTATAAAGCGCTATCGCCTCCCTGTTGTTTGTCCTAGTATCAGCCCATATCTTGTGGACTCCGCTGTTTTTTAGCAGCCTTTCCCTGACTGCGATCAGCTTCTTCGCGATTCCTTTCCTTCTGGAATTTTCCTCAACGCCGAGCCATTCCGCATAGAATGTTCCGGAATCGTGGTAACCATGATCGAAGCCGACTATCTTGTTGCCGTCTTTGGCAACGAGATACAGGCAGTTCTTGTCATTTAGCTTGCTCCTTATCCTTTTAGGCTCGAATCTTGCAAGTTCGCCCCTCTTCGCCTCCTCCGAATAATACGGGGTCCGGTTTATGACCCTCTTGGCCATTCTTGAGAAATTGTTCACGTCCCCGCTTTTAAGCCTCTCTATCCTTAGCATTGAACCACTCTTATAACTAAAAAGCTAATTTATTAATTGTTTTGCAGAAGAAACTGAATGGGGTGAACCGGTGGACAAAAGAAGCATAATCCTGCTCATACTCGTTTTGGGCTCATTGATGGCCGCGCTCGACGCATCGATAGTGCTGCTGGCTTTCCCTAGCATGACACAGGAGCTATCTTCAGACATAGTCACATCAATCTGGGTAATACTGCTCTACATAATAATCGTATCCGTCTGCACCACACAGCTGGGCAGGCTGGGCGACATATTCGGGAGGGGCAAAATGTTCAACCTCGGATTTGCGATTTTCACCATAGCGTCGGCCCTCTGCGGATTGTCCCCCGGCATTTTATTCCTCATCTTCTTCAGGGCCCTGCAGGCGGTAGGGTCTGCCCTTCTCCTCGCCAATTCGGGAGCGATAGTCGCAGACAACTTCAGCAAGGAGCATCTAGGAAGAGCCTTCGGCTATATCGCTACAGGCTGGAGCGTCGGCAGCGTGCTCGGCATAATACTGGGCGGCGCAATCACAACGCTTCTTGGCTGGAGGTACATCTTTTACATAAACGTGCCGATAGGGATATTCGCCCTCTATCTGGGGCTTAGACATCTGAAAGATAAGGGTAAAACGAAGGCCGCACTCGACGTTAAGGGAATCGTAATTTTCGGGATCGTACTCCTTATGGTGTCGTACGGCGCACTCGATTTCGCTGCGCAGGGGCTTGCACTGTTTAATGAAGCGCTTATCATACTCGGAGCGCTTCTCGGGCTGGGCTTCTACATCTATGAGAAAAATGCAAAGTCCCCCATGATAGACTTTGGAGCCTTCAGGAACCGTGTGCTTAAGTACTCGACAGTGTCGCTCATATTCATATCCCTGGGTTGGTTTGCCGTGCTCTTTCTCATCACTGTATATTTGCAAGGCGTCAGGGGGATAACCCCATTGAATGCCGCGATACTGATATCCCCGACTGGCCTGCTAGGAGCGGTGTTTTCGCCGTTCATGGGCAGGCTGTCTGATAGGATAGGGGCCAGGATAGTTGCTACTACCGGAATAGGCTTCTTTGCTCTCGCTACGCTGGTCTATCTTACTATAGGCGCCACGACACCGTTGTACATGATAGCCGTAGCTGCGGTGTTCTCCGGAATAGGCTTATCGATGTTCTTCCCCGCAAACACCAGCGCAATCATGGCGAACGTCAGGCCAGATGAGCGGGGCAGCATAAACGGTTTGCTCAGGACCATACAGAATACTGGCATACTACTGAGCTACGTCATTGCATTCGCGATCATGACCAGCGTACTGCCGAGGGAAACCGCATACCAGATATTTGTCGGGACAACGCAGATAATAGGCGGGATAACCGATTCTTTTGTGAGCGGCATACACGCGGCACTGGCACTGACCTTGGTCCTGCTCATAATCGGGGCGGTCTTCTCGCTAATCAGGGGAAAGAACAGGTTCTAGGCCTCTCGAGATACATACTGCTGTGCCGCTACCGCTCTTTTATTCTTGCTGCAACGAGTACTCCCTTCCACGCCAGCTTATGCTGCGCATGTTTTTTGCCGCTAAAAGGTTGAAGATAAACACAGCGGGCAGCATTATATTTATTGGCAGAATCTCAGGATAAAGCTCCTTTGCGCGCCTTATGCTCTTTATTGTCCCCAGCGCAAACGGGATTAGCAGGAGAAACGCATAAGAGGAGTAAGAGAATCCCAGTATCAAAGCGGACAAGAAAAGAACCAGGCTCATTCCATAAGAGACTAGGCCTAGCCAGAAAACCTTTGGATTACCATGTATTGACAGCGCGGTCTGCCGGTTTGACCATTCAAGAAAACTCCTAAAATCGTCTGCGGAATGCACTACAGGCTGCGCCTCCGGCACATAGAATACCTTGAGCCCTTTCCACTTGGCTATTTTTGTAAGAGCGACATCGTCCGATACTGACTTTTTGAAGAGCTCAAAGGCGTTTTCGTCAAGCAATTCCTTTTTGAATGCAAGGGAGCCGCCCCACCCGAACGCAAGCAATTCAGATTCCATCATCCCCTGGCCGACGAACCCCCAGACGGACTTTACCTTTGACCAGAAGCTCCCTTCCGGCTTGAAATATGGGAACGTTGTAGAGATTCCCGTGCGGTTATAAGCCAAAGGCGCCACAAGCCTGGAAAGCCAATCCTGTGCTGCACATATGTCAGAATCCGCTATGACATAAGCATCATAGCCCCTGAATCTATCAAGAGCCGTTGCTATGGCGTTTACTTTGCCGCTCCCCTGGCTGAAGTCCTGATTCGTTGTTATGTATTTTATCCCGGCCATGGTAAGGTAGTTTACTGCTTCGTCAAATTCATTATCGACCACGCCTATTATGTCGTATTTCTTGTAGTCTTGATTTTTGAGCGACTTAAGATTCTGTTCGGACGTAAGATCTGTGCCTCTGCACGGCACTATTACAAGGGTTCTCGGCTCATACTTGTCTTCTATAGCCGTTGGCGTATACTGGATAAGGGCGTTTAGAGTGGCGAATATTGCATAGAGCACGAGCAATACCAGGAATCCATAGAATAGTAGCATAGCCGCACCGTTCTTGATTCCTATCTTACTTAAAAGTTTTTATAACTTGGTTTGCCTAAGATATTGTGATATTATGGCCGTCAAATTACCGATAAAAAAAAGCGACCTTGTTGAAAAGAAACCGCAAAGGGTCAGTGTTGGAGGAAAAAACGTCTTCATAGTCATGATTGACGGAAACGTATATGCAATGGATGCGTTATGCTCGCACAGGGGCGGGCCGCTAGAGAACGGAGCCCTTGACGGCTATAACATAAAATGCCCCTGGCATGGGGCGATATACGATGTCAGGACAGGAAAGGTCTCGCCGAGCACACCATGGGGAAAAGGACAGGCGCCATACAAAGTCTCAGTGGGCGCATCGGGAGAGCTCTCCATAGACTTCTAGGACATCTTTGTAAGCCTGCGGGGGTCTAGGATTTTGTCCAGCTTCTTCTTGTCGAAGAGCTTCATCTCCATGCAAACCTCTTTGACGGATTTGCTCTCTTTTTTCGCTTTCTTAGCTATCTCCGCAGCCCTGCTGTAGCCTATGTATGTGGCGAGAGCGGTTGCAACCGAAATGTCCTTGTCAAGATTGGCCTTTATCCTCTTCGTGTTTGCCTTTATGCCGAGCACGCACTTATCCGTGAATGTCGCTACCGCCTTTGAAAGTATGCTTATGGAGTTAAGCAGGTTATACATTATCAACGGCATATACACATTCAGTTCGAGCTGCCCCGACTGTGCGGCGTTGCTTATTACGCTGTCGGAGCCTATAATCTGGAAGCAGACCATGTTTAGCATCTCCGGCATGCTAGGGTTCACCTTGCCGGGCATTATGGAGGAGCCCGGTTGCGGGGGCGGGAGCAATATATCGGAAAATCCAGCGACAGGCCCGGAAGCCATCAGCCTGATGTCGTTGCCCAGCTTGTTGAGCGAAATTGCAAGGTCCTTCAGGGAACTGCTTATCCATTGCTCTTCGTTCTGGTTCTGCTGGATGTCGAAAAAGTTCTTAGATGATTTGTATTTAACTCTTGTGCATTTGGCGATCTCGTTTATGACCTCTTTTGAGTACTTCCTGCTGGCTTCTATGCCCGTGCCCACAGCTGTACCTCCTAGTGGAAGATAGAGTAGCTGTTCCGAAATCTCTTCTATGTGCTTTGTCTCGCGCAGCAACGATGACGCATACCCTGAAAATTCCTGGCCCAAAGTTATCGGTACCGCGTCTTGCAGGTGCGTCCTTCCTATTTTTACTATTTTGGAGAATTCAGCGGATTTCTTTAGAAGCGCGCTGTGGAGATGCCCGAGCGCCGGAATCAGCTCTTTCCGCAATGCCGAGTAAACAGAGAGGTGCATTGCCGCGGGATACGTGTCGTTTGTTGACTGCGACATGTTTACATGGTCGTTCGGATGCACGATTTTGTAATCGCCTTTCTTGCCGCCTAGCAATTCTATGGCTCTGTTTGCCACGACTTCATTGACGTTCATGTTCACGCTGGTGCCGGCTCCCGACTGATAGACGTCTATTACAAACTGGTCGTCGAACCTGCCTTTTATAACTTCATCGCAAGCCCTGACTATGGCCGTACACCGCCTCTCGTCCAGCTTCCCGATTTTCATGTTTGCGATGGCTGCGCACTTCTTTATTATCGCGTAGTTCTTTATGAATGGGATTGGAACCATTATCCCGGATATTTGGTAATTCTCCTTTGCGCGTTCGGTTTCCACACCATAGTAGGCATTAGCCGGCACTCTTACTTTGCCGAGGAAATCCCTTTCTATCCTGTATTTCATTTCGGCACCTTCCCTGTCAATCTGTACTTAGCGATCTCAGCCTTTAATAATTGTATTGCAAGTGCAGGGTCCACGTTCTTCGGGCAGACTACGGAGCACGCTCCGGCGAATTCACATCCCCAGACGTTTTCCATAGAATCCAGATACTCAAGTCTTTTCCTTGCTCCTTGATCTTTTGAATCCGCATAGTACCTGTATGCCTGTGCAAGCGCCTGTGGCCCAGTGAACTCTTTGTTCGTGTTAGCAACGGGACACGCATCGAGGCACAGGCCGCATTTTATGCATTCTGCGAACGGCAGGAACGAGTCCCTTTCATAGTCATTCTGCGGGAGAGCTTTTTTGTCGTCAAACCTGTCGGAATCGTTTGCCCTTATCGGCCACGGTGTAACAGACCTGTGCTTCTCGAAAAAGTCGTCGAAATCTGTGACTAGGTCCTTCAGGAGCGGGCGCCCCATCATTGGCTCCACCACGAGCGTTTTGCCTTCGCGCTTGAGCTCTGATATCTTTGTTTCACAGGCGAGTCTTGGCTTCCCGTTGATCACCATTGCGCAGGAGCCGCATATCCCCATACGGCAGCTATACCTGAAGGAAACTTTGGCGTCTATCGTCTCTTTTATGGAAAGGAGCGCGTCCAGCACGGTAGTGAACTCTGTGGACTGCACCGCATAGCTTCTGCTTTTGAAGCTAACAGCGCTTATGTCAAAGCCCCTGACCTCTATCGAAACCTTGCTAACCATGGACGAAAACCTCCCTGTAACCTATGACACCAAAGATAATAGAACCTATGCCGGCTAATACTGCAAGCGCGACCCTTATGGTGTGAAGCTGCGGAAATGGGGAAAGCGCTGCTATCAGCCAGAGCAGTACGGGTACGCCTGCCATGGAAACGTAAAACGGCATCATCAATCTGAAGCCTTTCATATGTTCCACCATAGCAGCATCGCGACAAATCCGAGTGCCCATAGTCCAAGCGCCAAGAATGGCAGCGCGCTTAGCGCCGGATTGCCCCTTTTGCCGTACTTCAGCTTCATCATCGTAATGTATTCGTTGTTAAGATGGCCGAACGAGAGTCCCCTGCTCGCTATGAGCGAGAAGCTTTTCGCCATTTCGAAGAATGTGAGCGTGAAAAGCACCCACTCGACCACTAGCATCGGCTTGACCAGAGGTACCGCGGACTGATAGACAAGAGACGCCAGCATCACTACTCCGAAAATCACCGAGAAGAATATGAGCAGCCGGTAAAAGATCATGTGGAGGAACGCTTCCGTGTCGAAGCGCGAAAGCCTTGCTATGCTTGACTGCCCGCCCCGCATGTCGTATATTTTCTTTTCGTCCATCAATATTTCCTCTCTTTGGGTTTCCACTTTGTTATAACAACGGGAGAATACGCCAATCTTATCTGGTTGCCGGCTTTCCTGGCGATCGTATGCTTGAGCCAGTTCTTGTCATCCCTTTTGGGAAATTCCTTTCTAGCGTGTGCGCCTCTCGATTCCTTTCTGGCCAGCGCAGCTTCGGTCACGACCTGCGCAAGCAAAAGGGTGTTCTCTATCTCCAGCGCGTCCCTGAAGTTCGTATTGTACACCCTGCTCTTGTCATCGATCGCTATCTTTTTGTACTTCTCCGCAAGGCCGGCAAGGATACTTTTTGCGGAGCGCATGGACTTGGAGTCCCTGTAGACGTTGACATTGTTGTCCATCGTCTGCCATAGCTTGCTCCTTATCTCATACGGATTCTCTCCGCTTTTGCGTTCAAACAAAGCATCTATCCTTTTTTCTTCCCGTTCTATTTCCGTTTTCGGCGCGGCTGGTGCTTTTGATTTAATGGCCAACTGCGCAGCTGCGTTTCCGGTAATCCTTCCCCATATCACGCATTGGCTAAGCGAGTTGCTGCCAAGCCTGTTGGACCCGTGGACGCTGACACAGCCGCATTCCCCTGCCGCCCAGAGCCCGTTTGCGGCCTTTCCGTTTATGTCGGTGTCTATGCCGCCCATTGTGAAGTGGACAGCAGGCCTTACAGGAATCAGGTCTTTTGCAGGGTTCAAACCCAGCATCTTCATCGATATCTCTTTTATCATTGGAAGCTTTTCGTCTATCTTTTCCTCACCTAGGTGCCTCAGATCGAGGTGCACGTATGCCAGGTCGCCGTATTTCTTATCTTTTATGCCCCTGCCTTCATTGATTTCCGTTATCTCGGCCCTTGATACTATGTCCCTCGGGGCGAGCTCCATTACGCTAGGCGCATAATTCTTCATAAAACGCTCCCCTTTAGAGTTAAGAAGATAGCCGCCTTCTCCCCTTGCGGCTTCCGTTATCAGTATGCCGCTCGGTACCAACGCAGTTGGGTGGAACTGCACGAACTCCATGTCCTTAAGGGGAAGCCCCTCCTTATATGCGAGTGCAATTCCGTCCCCGGTTGACGAATAACCGGTAGTGGTAAAGCCGTACGCTCTTCCGAACCCGCCTGTCGCTATTATGCCTGCGCGGGAGATAAAGGCCTTCATGTTGCCGGTTGCCATATCGATGGCGGTCACCCCGGCAAAACTGCCGCCTTTGAGAAGCAGCTTTGTCGCCACATGTTCGTGGAATATCTCTATGTTCTTGAAGCTCAGGAGGTTGTCGTAAAGCGTGTTAAGCATGAAGAAGCCAGTCTTGTCTGCGGCAAAGGCCGTCCTGTTGACGCTCATGCCGCCAAAGGCCCTAAGTTCTATTTTTCCGTTCCTATTCCTATTCCACGGCACACCTAGATTATTGAAGAGCTTTATCTCCTCGGGAGCATGGTCGACGAGAATTTTGACGGCGTTTTGATCCGCAAGGTAATCGGAGCCTTTGATCGTGTCATAGGCGTGCAGGTCTGCGCTATCCCCGTTTTCCCCGGGATAAAGGACACCGGATATCCCGCCTTCTGCAGATACGGAGTGGCTCCTCATCGCATGGAGCTTTGACACAAGGGCTATCCTCAACTTTCCGTTTGAGGCTTTTGCAGCCTGAAGGGCCGCGCGCATGCCGGCGAGCCCAGAGCCAAGAATGATTATATCAAAATCCAGAAGCTCCATTGTTTTAGGATGTGAGCCAAACTTTAAAAAAGTTTCAGCGGCTTTTGTTTAAGAAAGCGGCGTAGTAGAGAATGCCTTTTATTGTCTTTGAATCGTTTATCCTGTCGCTCTTGACCATCTGAAGCGCTTTTCCAACGCTGATCTCTTTTATATTGAGTATTTCTGAGTCCTCGAGCTTCCGCACTCCGTCTTCAAATCGGTCGGCAAGGAAAAAATATGCTAGTTCATCGGTAAACCCCGGCGATGAATAATTCTTGAACAGATACCTAAGCCTCTTTGATTTCAGGCCGGTTTCTTCCTCGAGTTCCCTGATCGCCGCCTGTCTTGGGGTCTCGCCCTTATCGACAAACCCCGCCGGCAGCTCCAATATCCATTTCCTTATGACCGGCCGGTAGTGATTCTCAAGGACGAATCTCCCGTTTCGGACCGGTATTATGACGGACACTTTGGAGTGCTTGACTACAGTTATCTTCTTGCTCTTGCCATTTGGCAATTTTTGGAGCCGTTCTTCCAGGGTAATTATCTTGTTTTTGTAGAGTTGCATTTGTTCACTCCAGATATTTGCTTTCCAGATACCTGATTAGGTAATCAGGATTATAGCCTTCCCCGAAGGCCCTCTTGAGCAGGTCCTTTGGCGCGTATGTGCTCCCATATCTGCATATCTTTTCGCCCAGCCATTTTTGTATCGGCGCGAAGTTCCTATGCTCCAACTGGGAGTCGAGATCCTTTATGGATTTGCGCGCATGCTCCATCATCATCGCCGCTGCCATGTTGCCCAGAGAGTAAGCAGGGAAGTAGCCTATTGCGCACATGCTCCAGTGCACGTCCTGGAGCACTCCGAGCGCGTCGTTCTTCGGCCTTATCCCCAAGTATTCCTCCATCTTATCGTTCCATATGTCGGGCAGATCTTTAGTTTTTATCTCCCTACCCATTAGCATCTTTTCGAGCTCATATCTAAGCGCGATGTGAAAGTTGTATGTTACCTCGTCTGCGTCAACTCTTATGAACCCTGGCTTTACGGTATTGAAGTAGTAGAAAAGTTCTTCGGCGGCATAGTTTCTTAAGAAGCCAAGATCCTTTTTCATTAGTGGCGTTATACCCTTTACAAAAGCCATGCTTCTTCCTATGTTGTTCTCCCAGACTCTGGAAAGCGCCTCGTGCACCCCCGTAGATATGCCACCCGCTATTGGGGTCATCGATAGGTTTTGATCAATAAGCAGCTCATAAAGGACATGGCCGCCTTCGTGCACAGTAGAGAATACGGACCTCTTTAAGTCTGTTCCTTCGTATCTCGTTGTCATCCTGACGTCATTTGATCCAATCACCTCGGTGAATGGATGCGTAGACACGTCCATTCTAAAGCGCTTTGGATCATACTTGAAGGCCCTCAGCAGCGCTTCGTTCACCCTCTGCACGTCTTCTTTCTTGTAAGCTAGCTTCTCGAGCCTTTGCGCTTTTGTGAATCCGTTGTCGCCTGCCATTATCCTTTTGAGAAGCTTCTTTGAATTCATTATGAACGGCGGAAATATCGATTCGAGCTCCCTAGTGGTCATGCCCTCTTCGTAATAGTCAACCATCGCGTCATATGGGTGGGTTTTATAGCCCAGCTTGTCCGCTTTTTCCTGTGCGATTCCTACAAGTTTCTCCAGGTACGGCTCGAACAGCGTGAAATCCGCTTTTGCCCTCGCGTTCCTCCATGCCACTTGACCCTGTTGCTGCGCGATGGCCTCCCGTTCTACAAGTTTCGGGGGAATCTTCCTCTTCTGGTCGATCTTCTTTGACAGCACTCTTATGGTTCCCTTCTCGTAGTCGTTTAGCCCTTTTGCCTTACTGGCTTTTGCCACCAGAGAAGCCAGGCCTTTGTCAAGAAGCAATTTTTGATGCAGAAGGGAGAGCTGTGCGGTCGCTATGCCCCTTTCCTTCACACCCTCTTCGGGCATGTACACTTCGAGGTCCCAGCCCATCAGCGCCCTTGCATGGTCTATAGAGGCCAGTGTCCTGTATCTTTCGATAATCGCCTTTATTGTCGGATTCTTGAAGTACGGCAAGGAATTCACCCCTGCTTACTAATTGGGGTAAACATTTTAAATTAGTGTGTGCAGGTTTACATGTTTTAATAGCCAGCAAGGGTAAGGGGGAGAAAAAGCGGTTGACAGAGCTCCTTAATAACGTTGCAATACCGGCCGTGCTTATGGGGCTCAGCCTGTCGTGCTGATCTTCATATTGAACTGCATAAATTTGACCCCGGAGCAGGGCTCGGCGCTTCCGACTATGGTGTTGATACGTCAGGGCTGCAGAAACAGCACATTGAAGCTATCCTAATTGCCTGCTTTCGTATCAGATAACCGGCACTGCGTTCCTGGATGCCAAAAACCTATAAAACATATCTCAAATTTTCATTTTGCGACGAATATAAATATGTTGCACGACCAATGTTATCTGTAGGTGACTATGTTCAGAAAGTCTAAGAAAACTTCTAGCGACGTTGCAGTCGCCGAATTCGGGTACGCTCTGGAAAGGAAGCGCTCCGGCACAGATGACGCGCCAAATCCCTCGCCCAATATTCTTGCATTTGCTGGAATCAAAAGCCCACGAGATGAGCTTAGGGATTACCTTGAAGGGACAGAATCCAGCAACACAATCACCCCGATGGCGCTGATGGGCACAAAGGAGGAGCCGACCGATTATGAAAAGTTCCGCTCTCCGTTTGCTATGGTGAGAGAAGATACCGATTCGCTCCAGAGGTGGCTCGAAGGCAACAAGTTACCGCGGGAGGGAGCACTTCCGGCCGGCTTTATACCGTTAACGGCTGGCGGGCAATCTTCAATTACGGGTCTTCAACGCCGCGAAGACGCTTTTGATGAAGAAAACTTCAGGATATGGCTAGAGAACCAGCACGGGCACGGCAGCCTTTCCTATATAAGACGCAGCATAGGCCATCTAGCGCAGAAGTTTCGCCATTTGCGCGTCGCGTTGGGCCTTGACAGGCATATCGATGGCAATCCTTTCCATATGGAGAACTAGGATTGTAGTGAGATGCCGCCAATCCCTCATAAATACCGACGTAGGAATAGCATAGTTTGATATATTTATATTGGTGCTTTCGCGCTGGCTGGACTTCACTTAAACCTCCATTATGTATCGTTTAAATTCAATTATTCCAGTACCTTTCTATAAGTTCAGCAATGTACGGAGCGGCAGGATTATCCTCTGTTTGATGTTTGCTTGGGCCGATATCCGATGCTTTATATTGCCCATACTCGATGGAGGCCCGTTTTCTTGTTGATATCTGTAGCCACACTCTCTTTACAAATATTTTCAACTCGGTAAGCATGGAGACGAATGCGGCTGTAATAAATATAGCATTCAAGGTTAAGGCAGTTACACTGCCGAATATGGCTGCCTGGTCGGGAATCCAGTTAACAAATTTGCTCATAGCATTCAAAACCGAATCTGCCGCTGCAATCGTTATCAATGTAAACTTTATGCCATCATTAAGCATCATGCGTGGATTGAGCACGGACAGTTTATCCGCAGCTGCCTTCAATTTTTCTTCTAACCTCTTATGCGTTTTCACGTATGCTTTCTGTCCCAGCGCTATCTGATGTCCAGTGTCTTCCACACGAAACCTTAAATGTGAAACGAGTAGTCTGGAATCGCCACTAGTGCCCAATCCTGCTCTTTTGAGTCTGTCTACTGCTGCAGTAATTGAACGCAATGCTCTCTGTGCGGTTTCGCGATTGTCTATAAGCTTACGAGACCATGCTGCTTCAGATTCGGATACCCTAATAAGCTTGTCGATAATATTAGAGATGCCTATTTCATCGTTAAGTCGCGCATAGCCCACTCCTGTGCCATGCTTGTGGATTATGTCCAACAGGGTATCTATAGAAAGTATTAACTTATTACCCAATTCCATGTCATTTTTTAACATCGCATATTCGAGCATCGGTGAAGCCAATGAAGAGAGTTTTACAGCCGCTTTGAAAATACTGTCCTCTGAACTTACGAACTTATTAAATATCCAGATTTTCTCAAGCAGAGGATCCAAGGCATCTGATTTAAGTTCATTTTGCGGTAATCTTATAAGAATTTTAGCCGGACCGGGTTGCTCGTGTGGCACGAATAATTGGCTTGCGGTCTCCAAAAGTGCTCGTTGTAAAGAGAGGAGCGCTACAGAGGTATTTGAATATGCATTTGCCATACTGGGTGTAATTTCTTTTGTGCGAAGCTGTGAAAAGTTTTTATCTACGTAGCTCGAAATTTCAAATGCGGCAACTGCCGTCTTTATCAATTCTGCCTTGATGTCCTTATACGATTTGGTTACTCCCATATTTGACAATGAGATTATCTTGATATTTAATATTAACTAGAAGGGTAGTCTAAATTAGATGTGGATTTATAACAATTGATTAGATGAGGGTCCGGTGATAAACCCTTTAGCAGATGTCTGAATCCCATACTTTACGCGTCGTTCCAGATATAAAAGCCTTATTTTGAACCGGTTTGATTGTAAATAGATCTGGGGATGCCGAGATTTGAACTCGGACGTCTAGCTCCCAAAGCTAGAAGTCTACCAGGTTAGCGTACATCCCCTATAAAAACGATAATGACTGCGTTTGGATAATATAAAGTATTACTTATTCCGAAGTAAGGTTAATAAACCTCATCTCTAAAATATAAGTGACTGCTTATTCCTGTGATGTAGATGACGATTCCAGAGTTACCTTGGATTGAGAAGTATAGGCCGAAGTCCCTAGGCGAAGTCATTGGTCAAAAGCTGATTGTGGGTAGGCTTAAATCCTTTGTCGAGAAAGGCAATTTCCCAAACATGATATTCGCCGGCACAGCAGGGGTGGGGAAAACCACATGCGCCATAGCCATGGCTAAGGACTTATACAAAGAGGAGCTAAACCAAGCGTTCAAGGAAATGAATGCGAGCGACCAGCGCGGCATAGATGTGATAAGGGGGGAAGTGAAGGAATTCGCCAAAACGAGATCTATGGCCAAGGTTCCGGTCAAGATAATATTCCTTGACGAAGCAGACTCGTTGACGGCCGATGCGCAACATGCGCTTAGAAGGACGATGGAGAAGTACTCTGCGGAAACGAGATTCATTTTGAGCGCTAACTATGCCAGCAAGATAATAGACCCGATACAGAGCAGGTGCGTGGTCTTCAGGTTCAAGCCATTGACGGAGCAGGACATGGAAGAATACATCAACAACATAGTAAAAAACGAGGGTCTTGAAATCGATGAAAAGGTGATAAAAGCCCTTGTCTATGTGTCCGATGGGGATCTCAGAAAGCTTACGAAC
>JAKAPD010000009.1 GCA_021812025.1 Microcaldota archaeon
GATCTTTGAGCCAATACACTGTGCTAGATGAGGCATTGGAGTCACCGGATTCTATCCACGATGGTATTGTGGCTCCAGCGCCGTTAGGTCCCGTCGTGAATTCCACATTGCCCAATATTCCAGATTCATCGGATGAAAACGAGGCGCTGTCTATCGTCAGCATCTGCTGGAACGGCGCAGCAGTGGAACCCGATGGCGTTATCACTATTGGGACGTATCCGATTATATTTGAGCTTGGCGGTATGGTTATCGATATATTTGCACCGCTGCTTACCGGAGCGGTTAGAAGAGTGGTCAGCTGGACCACCTGATAGCCTGGAGTGCTCGGGGTAGTGTAGTTGATCCATATCGTCCCGTCAAACTGCGTGCCCTGCTGCGCTTGGAACTGGGAGCCCTGGCCATAGCATTGAACTTCCATAACAAAGGAGGAGCCGCTCGTGATCCTCACGCCTGTGCCGCTTAGCTGCTCGTTGTTGACGCTCTGCAGGTAGTTGCTTGATCCCGCTACGCCCGTGTTCCCAAAAGATGGAAGGCCGTTAGGCAGCGCAGAGGTGGAACACGCAACCCCGTATATGTCTGTCGGCTCCCCGGTAAACTGCGATATTGTGGCGCTGAGAACTCCGTTTGTCGTTAAGAATTGCACATTGCAACCAAAACCGCTTATTGCTGTGCAATGATAGCCAAATAGGGCCGTCGGGTTGACCTGGAATAATATGATCACTACTACAGACACCAACAGCACGGCCCAGCCATAGGTCATTAGATATTCTGTTGCAGACTGGGCACTTATCTTGTTTTTCATGCGGCACACTGCGCAATTTGCACATATTGGTATAACGTCCAAACCTGCTGACGGCGCCATACTATAAAATACGGCTTCAGATTCTAACTATTTAAATCTTTTTATACTTAGCCATACAAAATCTTATTACTGCTTTTGCAGCTCTGAAAGTGTTGGGTGTTTTCCTGCTTGATCAAAAAGTTGTTGGGCTTGTTGAACAGCTGATTGCAGATTACTATGCGACGGCGGGTGACATATTCCCAAATGCAATAGAAAAAAGGGAATTCGGTTTTGGGGATTTTGAGAAGAAGATATCTTACAGGCACTTTTCTTTCAAGAGCAAGGGCGAGTTCAAGAAATATGCAGTAGACAACGCGCCTGCTTTCATATCATATTCCGCGGCCGAGTACGAGAGGCCCGCAGCGCGGCCGATGGAAGCGAAAGGCTGGCTCGGCTCAGAACTGATATTCGATCTGGACTCCACAGACCTACATCTCGCGTGCCAGGAGCAGCATGGGCGGTCCTGGGTGTGCGAGAACTGCCTTTCGTCGATAAAAAAAGAGACCATAAGACTGATAGAAGACTATCTCATACCGGATTTCGGTTTCTCCGATAAGGAGATAACGGTGAACTTCTCCGGCAACAGGGGCTACCACGTGCATGTGGTAAACGACGATGTGCTCAAGCTTGACGCGAAGGCCAGAAGACAGATATCGGAATACATAACCGGTACGGGCATAGAGGCCGGAAGGCTGTTCGAGCTAAGGATCACAGAGCTTTCCAACGGTAGAAGGATCAGCGTCCTTTACGGGCCGAAGCCTACCGATGGCGGATGGGGCGGAAAAGTCGCGCGCGGCATGATAGGCGCGCTCAACACCGGTGTGGCGACCCTTGAGGAAATAGGCGTAGAGCGGTCTCTTGCAAAGAAGCTTTTCCAGAGAAGAGCCGACGTGATATTAGGCATCAGCACCGGCAACTGGGATAAGGTCAAGGTGCCCAAAAAGGAGGAATTCTGGGGCAATGTCATAAGGAACATGTCGATAAAGCAGAGCGACTCCATAGACAGGAACGTGACCAACGACCCACAACACCTGATAAGGCTCCCGGACACGATACACGGCGACACCGGGCTCGTAAGCAAAAAACTGGGCAGCTACAAAGAGCTGCAGTCGTTCGACGCCACCAAAGACACGGTCGCGTTCAGGAAGGGAACAATGAGAATCCACATTGACAAAGTCCCCCCATTCAGCATCAATGGGGAAAGCTATGGACCATATGAGAACAAAGAGGTAGAGCTTCCGGTTTATGCGGCCGCATATCTGCTTCTTAAAAGAGTGGCCGCCCTTAAATGATTATCTCTTCAAGCTGAAGAACGGTATGAGGAGCATTGATGATCTTGAGTTGCTGTCGCAGCGCTTGCAGAGCCCTTCGCCCTTTTCCTTGTCTACGGCGAAAGCTTCCGTTATTGGCACTTCCTTTTCGCAGCCGACGCATCTTATGGTTTTCACCTCTGCCTTTGAGAAATGCCCCAGGTTGCGGAAGTTCTCTTCTGGTGTGCCGGTCTTGATGCCGTCTTTCATGATGAAGGGCGAATTGCTGCTCGCAGGCACGGCAGCGGCTGCCTCTGCTGAAAGATAAGGATAAGTCGAAGGAAATTTCTCTCTTGAAAGCATGTACTCGTCGCCAGAATGTAGATTTTACTTGACAGTGCGGTTATTTATAGCTATCTTATAACCCGGTTATTCGCTGGTTCTCATATTACCGAAGATAAAGATAAGCTTTTTATGGTGTTTGCAGATAATAATATTGAGTTCCATGCCCGAGCGCCTTTTGGTCCTTGCAGTCGATATAGACAACGATCTTTATAGGAAGACGAAGATAACTGGGCCGGTGATAGGAAGAAAGGCGATACTTACAGCAGCAGCAAGGCTTGCTTTGGCGGATCCGCAGGAAACCGATGCTAATACGATGTTTGAGGCCGTGAAGAAATACGATGAGCTGAAAAAGCACGGCTACAGCGTGCAGGTTGTCACCATAACCGGCGCGGAGAAAGAGGGCTTCGTAGCAGATTCGGAGCTTTCTAGGCAGCTCGACAGGGTGCTTGAGAAGTTCAGGGCCGACGCGTGCGTCCTTGTTACGGACGGCGCCAGCGACAATAGGGTGCTGCCGATACTAAGGTCGAGGCTCAAGGTGAACAGCGTGGACATGGTCCGCATGAAGCAGGCGGAGCAGTTCGAGAACACCTACTTTACAATAATAGAGAAGCTCAAGGAGCCCCACTACGCAAGGATAGTGTTTGGAATACCTGCTGTGCTCCTGATACTTTTCGCCATCAGTTACTACTTCAACTATGGCTGGCAGCTGCCTGTCGCATTGATAGGACTGTATCTGATACTCAAGGGCTTCGGATTGGAAGAGGCGCTCACGCAGTCGTTCAAGGGGCTCGGCTTCAGCATCTACAGGATGAGCTTCGTCTTCTACATAGGCTCTATACTCTTCTTCATACTCGCTCTTATTGTCGGCTACGGCACATTCGTAAATGCGATGCAGACGCAGAGCGGTCTCGACGCGGTGGCATTTATATCTTATGGGATAGAAGGCTTCCTTTTGATATTCCCGATATCGCTTGTGCTTTTCCTGATAGGAAGGGTGACAGATCTGGAAAGCAAGAACATGAAGTACAGGGCAATAATACAGGGCACGTACGTTGGATTTGCCATGGCGGCTATGGTGCTCCTCTATCTGGCGGCGATATGGATAACCGGCCAGATATACTTCTGGCAATTGCTGTTGTTCAGCGCAATAACCCTTGTCATAGGCTACGGCATATCCCTGGCCAGCACGTTCATGAGGAGGAAAGCGGTTAGGAGGACGAAGATGAAGGACAAGCAGGTCATCAACGACATAGGCGCATATGTTGGAAGGGTTACCGACGTGGATTCCAACAAGGGCTTCCTCTTCGTAAAGACCGATTACGGGAACGTGCTCAAGTACGACATAGACAGGATATCCAACATAAGCGACAGGATAATCATAAGATAGGCGTTTTATCGTTAAAAGCGAAATAAAGAAAGGTTTAAATTGTATGCTCTATAATAATAAGAATATAGTTCTGCACGAGCTGATCGGCCTCGATGTTGAGGTTAAAAGGAGCAGCGATTCAGAACAGCAAGGAATCAAAGGAAAAGTGGTCGACGAGACGAAGAACACGTTGCTGGTAGATACAGGGAAAGGAATAAAAAGAGTTGTGAAGAAAATATCAGTATTCAAGTTCCGACAGGGAAAAAAATCCTTTATCGTTGATGGAGAAGAGATAAACTTTAGAGCCTTCGAACGGATTGAGAAAGCGCTCAAATTTTACAGGAGAAGGCCCATATAGAAGTGATTTTCTTGGAAGAATGCAAAGACACAAAATGCCCGATACACGGGTCGCTGAAGACCCACGGATACGCGCTGGAAGGCGTAGTGGTCAGCGATAAGTCCAAGAAGACAGTGATAGTCGAGCACGCCTACACCACTTTCCTCAAGAAGTACAAGAGGTCGCTCAGGAAGAATTCGAGAATAGCGGCGTACAGCCCGGAATGCATAGGTGCGAAGTCCGGCGACAGGGTGCAGATCGAGGGCACAAGAAGACTCAGCAAGACGAAGGCTTTCGTCGTCACCAAGGTATTGAAGTGATGCCATGAAAGGAATATCCACAAAGGTTTCAAAGACGCTCATCCCTAGCTCGAAGCTGGTCTGCGCAGACAACAGCGGGGCAAAGATACTCATGATAATCAACAAGGTCGGCAAGCAGGGGCGCAAGCGCAGACTGGCAGCCGTCGGGGTCGGCGACGTGGTCAAGGCCAGCGTCAAGAGCGGAAGTCCCCAATATCTCAAGAAGACAGTGAGAGTCATAATCATAAGGCAGAAGAGCCCGATAAGAAGGGCGAATGGGATAAGAGTAAGATTCGAGGACAACGCCGGCATATTGGTGACGGATGTCGATCTTCCGATAGGGACAGAGGTCAAGGGCGCGATGGCACGTGAAGTGGTCGAGCGCTACATAAAGCTGGCAGGCATAGCTTCCAGAGTGGTATGAATGATACAGAGCAGCAAGCCGCGCATGCAGAGAAATTTCAGGTTCAACGCACCCATGCACATGAGGCAGCATTTCGTCCATGCGCATGTCGACAAATCGCTAAAGGGCAAGCTCAAACTGGCAAGGAGGAGCGTGCAGATAGCGAAGGGCGACACCGTGAAGATAATGACCGGCTCGAAGAGGGGCACATCCGGAAAAGTCCTGACTGTGAGCCTCAAGAGCGGGAAGATAACGATTGATGGTTTGATAAGAAAGACGGCGCGCGGGAAAGAATACCATGTGCCGGTCAACGTTAGCAGCGTTTACATTACTGATTTGAACTTGTCAGACAAGTACAGGGCCGCAAAACTCAAGGTTGCGCAGCAGGCCGCCCCCGCGAAGAAGGAAGAGCCGAAGAAAGAGGCAAAACAGGAAAACAGGCCGGCGACCGCACCCACGCAGCAAAACCCACAGGCACAGCAACCACAGGACAAGGCGCAAGCAGATAAGTGATATTCATGGCAAACAAAGGTAACACAAGACACATACAGGGCCTGGCTGCGCCGTGGTTTTTCTCCATAAACAGGAAGGAGCAAACCTATGTGCTTAAGCCGAACGCCGGAAGGCATACGCTGCAGAGGTCCCTGCCGTTGGGCCTGGCAATGAAGAGGCTTGCTTTGGCCAGCACCGCGAACGACGCAAAGAAGATCCTGAAGAACGGAAACGTGCGCGTTAACGGGAACGTGATAAAAGAGCTCAGATACCCGATAGGGCTTAGCGACACTCTTGAAATAGAAGGCGCAGGGAAATCATACACGATAACGATAAATGAGCAGGGAAAATCCGTCATCGATGAGGTTAGCAAGAAAGGAGAATCGCAGCCGTACAAAGTTGTCGGAAAATACAAGACCAAGAAGGGCGTGGTCATGGTCAGGCTCCATGATGGAAGGATAACGAAAGCGGAAAACAGCGCCAAGGTAAACGATTCGGTGCTGGTCGATGCAAATGGGGCGATAAAGAAGGTGCTGCCATTAAAGGAGGGCGCAGAATGCTTCGTGATCGATGGGGTGCACGTAGGAAAAACTGGAAAAATCAAATCGATTTCGAAGGGCTCTATGAACGTGACCGCTTCGGCCGTCATAACCACAAAGAGCGGAGAATTCGAGACGATAATAAAGAACATCATGATAGTGAGCTAATGGCAGAAATGAACCCGATGCAGAAGATACACGTTGACAGGCTGGTGATAAACATCGGAAGCGGCAGTGACGACAAGGTGCAATCGAACGCGAGAAGGCTGCTCGAGATAATAACAAGCAGGAAGCCTATGGACGCGCGCGCGAAGAGGAGGCTGCCTGCATTCAAGGTATCGAAGGGCCAGAAGATAGGCGCTTTCGTAACTGTGCGCGGCGATGACATCAAGCCGCTGGTTATGAGGCTTTTCGAGGCTGTGGACAACAAACTGAAGGATAGCGCAGTGACAAACAACAGCGTAAGTTTCGGGATACATGAATACATAGACATAAGGGGCGTCAAGTACGACCCGAAAGTCGGAATGCTCGGCATGAACGTCAATCTTTCGTTCAAGAGGAAAGGCACGAGAATAGCAGAGCGCAAGAGGAAAAGGGGCACGATTGCTCCGCACCACAGGATCGTCTCTAGGGAAGACATCAGGGATTACCTGAAAAACGAATTCAATGTAGAAGTGAGCTGATGCAAGTGAAATACGCTGAGAAGTTCAGGGGCAAGGGTCTCAGGAAATGCAGGATATGCGGCACTACGAGAGGCCTTAGCAGGAAATACGGCCTGCACATGTGCAGAAGGTGCTTCAGGGAGGTGGCCCCGCAGCTGGGCTTCAAGAAATACGGTTGATGTTATGGTAGACAGAGTCGCAGATGCTATAAACGCAATAAAGACGAACGAGCGGATAGGGCGGGCCGAGTGCACCCTCTACTCTACTAAGTTCATAAAGTCGATACTGGAAGTGATGAAAAGGGAATCGTACGTCAAGGGTTACGAGGAGTTCACAGACGGAAGGATCAAGAAATTGAAGGTGGCCCTCTCGAACAGGATCAACAGGATCGGCATAATAAAGCCCAGGTATTCCATAAGGGCGGGAGAGCTGCAAAGGTACGAGATGCAGTACATACCGAGCAGGGATTTCGGGATACTTATATTGTCGACGCCGCAGGGGATGCTCACCAACAGGGAAGCCAAGGCGAAGAACATTGGAGGAAGATTGATAGCTTACGTTTATTAGTTGATTTAATGATAGAGATCGAAGTGCCCGGCGATGTGCAAGTAGAGATAAAAGGCAGCGAAGTCTTTACAAAAGGAGCTTTGGGCACGAACACGAGAAAGTTCAACGACGCCCTGCTGAGCCTTGCGAAGGAGCAGAACAAGATTACGATCACAACAACAAAAGAGAAGGTGCTGGCAAAGAAAGCGGCTATGGCGGAAAGGTCTCTCGCGAAGGAGCTGAAGAACGACATGGAAGGCGTGAAAAAGCACTTCGAGCTTTCCATGACAGTCGTATTCGCGCACTTTCCCATAACAGTTGAGGTAAAAGCCAATACGCTGAACATAAAGAACATAATAGGGGAACGATACCCGAGAAGCGCGCAGATAATCGGGACCACGAAAGTAGAAGTGAAGGGCAACAGCGTAAGAGTATACGGGACTAGCAAGGACGACGTCTCGCAGACCGCGGCGAACATAAGGAGGGCGTGCAAGATGAGGAACAAGGACATAAGGGTATTCCAGGATGGGGTATACTTTGCAATAGAGTGATGATCATGCTCAAGAAGAAACAACACCCGTATTTCAACATACCGAACTTCGGCGCGAAGAACAGGAAGCACGTGAAGGCCCGTTGGAGGAAGCAGAGAGGCACCGACAACAAGAAAAGGATGAAGCTCGCGAGCGCGGGCGCTGAGCCGACCATAGGCTACAGGAATCCCGAAGAGCTTAGGGGCATAAGGGCCTCTGGAAAAAGGGTCATAGTGGTAAACAACGTGAACGAACTCAAGGATGCTATCAGCAGGCTGGACATGAACAATTATGAGATAACGATCGCAAAGCCGGTATCGCTGAGGAAAAGGGTTGAGATAACGAAACTCGCAAAAGACAACAGGATAAGAGTGACAAACGGTGCAGTGATATGAGCATAAAGCTTACGAAAAGAGTAGCGGCTGACATTATGGGACGCGGAGTCAGCAAGGTTAGGGTAAACCCCACCGCCCTCGCAGAGGCCGAGAAGGCGATAACGCGGGAGGACGTAAGGGCGCTCATAAAGAGCGGCGGCGTGTACGCGATAAAGGAGAAGGACAACATCAGCATGAACTCGAAGCTGCTCAAGAAGAAGCGTGCACAGGGACGCAGGCGCGGAATCGGCAGGAAGAAAGGCACAAGGAAGGCAAGGGCATCGCTTGAATACAAGCAAAAGATAAGAGGCCAGAGGAGAATCCTTGCTGCGCTCAAGGGCGAGAAGGCGATAGACAACATGACTTTCAAGAGCCTCTACAGGCTCGTAAAGGGAGGCACCTTCGCCAGCAAGGCCTCGCTGCTGGGCAACATAAAGGGTCGCGGCATAAACATAAGCGACGATAAGATGAAACAATTGAAGCACATATGATGATACCATGATGTTAACAGTCAAGAAGAGGAGGAAGCTGTCGCTGACAAACTACAACAAGAGGGTAGCGCTGCTCAAGGGCAACACCATGCGAGTCATAGTCAGGAGGACGAACAAAAGCGTGCTCATGCAGGTTGCGGAGTATGCGCCTGCCGGCGATAGGATAGTTGCCAGCGTGAACTCGAAGGAACTGGCACCCATTGGCTGGAATCCGAAATGCAACATCCCCACTGCTTACCTTACCGGCCTGATGCTTGCGAGGAAGGCGAAGAGCCTGGGCGCAAAGCAGTTCGTGCTCGACATAGGCATATACAAGCCGGTAAAGTCATCTGTAATATTCGCAGCGGCGAAGGGTGCCGCCGACGGAGGCATGAAGCTCACGAATAGCATAGAGTTCGACCAGAAGCGGCTTTCCGGCCAGCACATCGCCAACTACGCGGATAAGCTTAAGGGCGACGAGCAAACATATAAGAGGCAGTTCGCAGATTACATTGAGAAGAAAGTGGACGTCTCGAGGCTGAACGAGACGTTTGAAAACGCGAAGAAGAAAATAATGAGCGAATGATAACATGGCATTTGTACCGAGAGAAAGGAGGCATGAGGAAAAAGTCGCGTTCGACATAGCGGCGTGGCTGCCCAGGACAGAAGTGGGAAAGCGCGTCAAGCTGCACGAGATCACTTCCATCGAGCAGATATTCCACGAAGGGAAAAGGATAGAGGAAGCGGAGATAATAGACGCTCTCCTTCCGGATCTTAAGAGCGAGGTCATAGAGATAGCGAGCGTCCAGAGGATGACAAAGAACAGCAGGAAGGCGAAGTTCAGGGCCACTGTGGTGGTGGGCGACGGGAAGGGCCATGTCGGGGTCGGCTCGGGGAAGGACATAGAGGTAAAAGCCGCGATCGACAGCGCGACAAAGAACGCCAAGGGCAACGTCATACCGATAATATTGGGCTGCGGGTCGTGGCAGTGCGCGTGCGGGACAGAGCACAGCATGCCGGTCACTACAAGGGGCAAGTGCGGAAGCGTGGAAGTGATACTGAAGCCGGCGCCGAGGGGACTCGGCGTGGTCGCGAGCGAGCCGGTGAAGAAGATGCTTGAGCTTGCTGGCGTCAAGGACTGCTGGAGCTTCTCGCGCGGAAGGACAAGGGCCAAGTACAACGCGCTCATTGCGACGTACAGGGCGCTGCTGAGCGTCGAGGCGCTGAAGAACATCTCTGTGCTCAAGAAGGCAAAGGAATAGTCTCCGCAGGCAAGCCTGCCGGCTTTATCTCGTATGCGTTATTCTTCAGCCATCTTCTTCTCTCTTTATGGTCTGGAATTATCGACCCTACAAGGTCCCAGAACCTTTGCGAATGGCGTTTTACCTTTGTGTGCGCGAGCTCGTGCACTATCACGTACTCGAGGATGCGCTGGGGTGCATAAAGGAGCCTGAAGTTTAGCGTTATATCGTTGTTGCGCGAGCAGGAGCCCCATAGCGTGGCATTGTCCCTGATCCTTATTCCTTCTATTTCACTGTTGAAGTGCCTGGAGTTTATCCCGTTTACGATCGAGACCAGCTGCGGATGGATGGCTTTTGTTATCTTCTTCCTTATAATCTTTGCAGCATAGTCGTCCTTTTCCGCTCGATCCATCGCCTCCGGAAGCACTATGGAAATGGTGCTCCCGCGGTGCCTTGACCTTGGGCGCGATATCGGCGCGCTTCTTATGGATATCTCGAATTCATTTCCCAAAACCGGCACCTTTTGCCCGTCGTAAAAGCGCAGCTTGCTCATGCCCATGTATCTTCCGGGTTTCCTCTGCAGCGCCTTTGCAAGCCTCGTGTACAGGCTGCTTGCGACCTCGTTGATCTTCCTATCGCTGAAGCGCTCCGGCACGCTTATGACTATATTGCCGTCTTTCACCCTGGCATAGGAATTCCTGATCCGCGCTCTTATTATCCTGACGCCTAGGGCCTTGCCGTGCACCTCTATGGGCTCGAACATCAGCGTTTTCTCTCAATAGCAATCTTTATATGTTTTGATAATCTAAGCATTCTTGCTGATGCTAGTGCTTTTTCATGGAGCAGCAAACCAAGCTTGTAATGCCAGGAGACGCCATAGGCGTCGAGGAGGAATACATAGCTTCTGACAATACATACACTGACGAGGGGAGCATATACTCTTCGATAGTGGGCTACGTAGCCATAGACAGCGGAAAGATAAGCGTCCACAGCCCAAGAAGCGAGATAAAGAGGATGCACCAGGGCATGTTCGTCGTGGGCACAATAACGGACGACGTCGGAAGCGTGATGTTCGTCAAGCTGGACAACATCAAGACTAACGGCAGGGATTACCTCGCGCTGAGAGATGGGAAGATCATAGCCGAGAAAAGGGGGCGTTTCGACAGGGGCGGAAGAGACATGGGTGGAAGAGGCGGGAGGCCCATGCCGGAGAGGAAAGCGGCAACGATCGGCGATGTGATACTCGCGAGGGTGATAGACGACAAGGAAGACCTGCTCCTGCTCGGGTTGAGGGACAGGGAATGCGGAGTCATCTACAAGAGCTGCGAGGAATGCGGTGGCCAGATGAACCCAGACAAAAACGCCATCGGGGTACTGGTCTGCGGCGAGTGCGAGCACAAGGAATATAGAAAGATAAGTAGCTTATATAACGACCCGAACGGGATAGAGAAGCTTGTTACTTCCATTTAAAGTGGTTTCATGAAGATGAACGTGATAAAGGACGAAGGCAACGAAATGACGATAGAGTTCGAGACCAGCGATTTGACCATTCCTGATCTTATAGCGAGCGAGCTGCTCAAGAACGACGATGTCGAGTTCGCGGGCGTGTCGAAATCGCATCCGGAAGTGGGAAAGCCGACCTTGGTGATAAAGACGGGCAAGAAGAAGCCCAGGGACGCCCTCGCAAAGGCGCTCACGCAAATAGAGGAGATGGCGAGCGAGCTCAAAGGGCAGCTGCCGAAGAAGTAGGCATTCCGCCAGAAAAGGCGCTTAATCTATTTATTTAAAAGTTCTCATAGCATTATTATCTGATTTCGATGCTTTTGAGGAGCGGCAAGAGGTCCCAGATAGCCCTAGAGTTCATGATCGTGTACTCCTTCGTGCTGGTGGTTTTCGTGGTATTCTTCGCGATAATCGCCACGCAGAGGGCCGCAACCCTCGAGGCGCAGCAATCGACCGCGCTGCAGCTGATAACGCAGAACATAGCCGGGTACATCCAACAGGGGCTCGCTTCCGGCAGCGGCTATAATGCGAGCATACCTTTGACGGGAGCCATAGGTTCCATACCTTACAACCTGACGATATCTAGCACAGGAGTGGTAATCGCGCAGATGAGCGTGGGCACGCAAGTGATATCGGCGGAATCCTCGAGCGGTGTCGGCAACCTTTTCATAAATGGAACGTTGTTGCCGCAGAGCGGCGGCGGGGTGGCGCTATACAGCGTCCCCACTTACACGGGGCAGATAAAGATAACAAACATAAACGGAGTGATATTAATAGACAGAAAGGCGCCGACCACCGCGGACCTGGCGCAGTCTGTATCGCTCACTGACCTTGCGAGCGCGCAGGCGCCGCAGTTCAACAGCCAGAATACGATGATAAGGGTTCCCGACAGCGCCATCGGCACAGGCAGCGAATTGACATTGTCGGTCTGGTTCAAGCCGGGGCTGCAGGTACCCGGTTTCTATACCGACCATAAGGACATTGTAAGATCCGAATGCTACGGCGGAGGCATATGGGGGATTGCGACCGACACGTACTATAACGCAAACAACCAGCTGCTTTTCCAGACCGGCTGGATAACCGGGTCGTCGAACTTGATACCGATAACTGCTGCGAACGATATCGCTCCTGTCAACAGATGGAGCAATTTCGTGCTGGAGCTCGACAGGAACACCGGGACTGCTACATTCTATGACAACGGCAATTTCGGGGGCAGCACGTTGCTATCCGTAGGGACAAAGCCGACCACTACGGGCTTCACGATAACGAACGACTGCGCCGGCATATTCAACGGCACGATAGCGAACATACAGATATACAACGGCTTGCTCACATCTGGCCAGGCGCAGCAGCTGTATCAGGAGGGCATAGAGGGGGCCCCTGTTTCGCAAGGCTCGCTGGTCGGATGGTGGCCGCTGAATGGAAATCCGAATGACAACTCGGGCTTTGCCAATGCAGGGGCGCCCTACAACATAACATACCAGAATATAGCGCAGGTGTCCGCAAAAGCGACCGGCTCCAACGGCGATCCAGTAGTCAGCGTGCCGATCGGTTTCGCAAACAACAAGGGGCTCATGGAAGGCGGTGCCCCGTACCAAGTCGGTATAACAAATGCAGGCGGGACAACGAGAGCCGTCGCGAACAGCACATTGGAAGGGCTCATGACTGTTGCTGCCACAGCGTTCAACGGAAACTTCACTACATCCGGATCTTTGCTGGGATGGTGGCCGCTTAATACAGGCTACGGCAATACGATATACGATTATAGCGGCAACAACGCCACTGGCAGCTTTGCGAATCCACTTTGGGGTCCATTCAGTAGAAACGCCACAAACGCGCAAGTCGCTCTGTTCAACGGCGCCGCATGCTGCGCGGTCGACAGCGCCATAACGCTGCAGCCTTCAAGCCCTCCGGTCGTCTTCAACAACATAACCATGGCCGCATGGGTCGATCCAGTTGGCCAGACAAATGCTGGAAGCCCCTACACAGTAATGGAAACGTTCGGAAACCAGCTCCAGAGCTCCGGCGTCGACCTTGCACTTGAGACAACTGTGACAAGCAACGGGAACGTGCTCGCGGGCCTCATGGTTAGGAATACCGGCGGTTCCGTGCAGACGATTGTCGGTGGCCAGATACCGGCAAACACGTTCTCCATGCTAGCCGCCACATGCGACGCAAGCGGCGCAAAGCTCTACGCGAACGGCCAGCTTGTGAATTCTGTCGAGGGGCCGTGTTACAGTCAAGCGCCCTTCAGCACCGCGAACCTCCCGGTGTATTCCGTCTCGGTCGGGGCGCCCGACACAGGCTACACGAAAGACTTCGCCGGGAACATGATAAACGTACAGCTCTACAATGCCACGCTCACACAAGCGCAGATAGGCCAGCTTTACGATAATGGCGCCGCTGGGTTCCCTCTGGGGCAGAAGGGGCTGGCGCTCTTTATGCCATTGTCGGGCAATGCGATAGACCAGAGCTCCTCGCCGATGTTCAAGCAATCATTATCGATAAGTCAGGCCAACCTGAATTATATAAATATGCGGATAGCGCCCAACCAGAGCTCTCCGAATGGCTATGCGACATTCAACGGGCTCGCCAGCGGCGGGAGCATACAGGTGCCCACAATGCCGAACAACCCGGGCTTCTATACTGTAGCGATGTGGTTCGAGCTCAACAGCAGCACGAGCCCGACAAGCACATTTGACGGCGGCGCCAGCCCGCTTGCCGCGCTGGTCTATCCACATGGAAACGGAGCTGTCGGCAGTGCCTGGGCTGGAGGCGCCAACGGAGTCTTTGGATGGGAGAGCGGCGGCGGGGGGGCGCCCTGCAACACTCCAAAAGGATTGATAGAACCGCATGTCCTTTACTTCGGCGCGGCTGAGGTGACGCACGGCGGCAGCACGGTCAGCCTTTACCTCAACGGGGAGAACGTATCCGCATGCGCCATTAATCCAAGCAGC
>JAKAPD010000010.1 GCA_021812025.1 Microcaldota archaeon
ATTCCTGTAGGTTCGTACTCCTGCACCGTCATGAATAGGGCACTCGAAGGAGTAGTGAATTTCGCGCTCAGGTTTATGTAGCCTCGCACGGGGCTCCCCAACGGCGAGAATAGTATGAGCAGTATCCCTATTGTTATGATTACGGCCATCCACGATAGCCTTGCCTTGAAGTCGACCTCTTTGTAAAGCAGGTTTATCTTCTTCAGCAGCTTTGGACCATAGTCGAGCACGGCCACGAACAGCAGGGCGACAAGCGGGAACGACAGTGTGCTCGGTATCCCTAGAACTGAGGGGACCCTGTTCTGCAGCGTGGAGCTATATGGTATGTAGATTGCTGTGAAAATCGCTATTATGATTATTATAATTCCATTGAGCCTGTAGAAGTCCTTGCTCATTTCTCCTCTGTAGATGTCTATTATGCCCTGCAGCAGTATATAGGCCGTGAACACCCCGGCTGTGACTGTGTAATAGTGGGCACCCAGGAAGTTCGCCACAAAGGCTATCCCCGCAAATATGGCAAGCCTTGTGCTCTTAGGGTTCTTTATCGCGAAAAGATATGCGGCGAAGAAGAAGAACAGGGCGAATATGCCCCACGGTTCCACGAGCTGCTCCCCTGCGACAAAAGTGGTGAAGAGCACAGGCATCGTAGCGGTCAGGCCAGCAGCGATGAGCCCCAGATAAGCATTGTATTCCCTGTATACCAGCATGAACATGACGAATACCAGAAGCGCGGCGACTATTGGCGGATAGACTCCACCGACATAGCTGAGCAGATTGGTGCTGAGTTGCGATTGATTGCCGCCGCCGGCCAAATCATACCAGTATGCTTCCAGATATGGAACGATAGGCTCTATCCTGTGGTTTGTGCCCGAGGCGACTGATGGCCACGCCGATGGATCTAACAGTATCTGCTGGCCGTATGTCAGTATATAGGAAGTGTCCATCATGTCGAAATACGGGTCGAACTCGTAGAACGTGGTAACCGTAGACATGCTCTGCAATCTGGTCATCAGCGTGAAGAGCATCAGCAAAAGGACCAATATCCATACCCACCAGTGCGCACTCTTCGTATGCGACGATTCGGGGGTGACCGGCTCCTTCTTTGGAAGGTATTCCTGCTTGAAGCCCTTGAAAACGCCCTGCCAGAAGCACAATGCCAATCCTATTATTGTCAGCACCAGCACGTTGAAGTACGATAATGTAAGCGAGAAGGTGAAGAAATGTATGGAATTCATCAGGTACGATTCCAACCATGTGAGCGTAGGCAGCGCCATGAGCCCGAATATGAAGCCGATGACGCCTATCTCCACTATATGGAAGCCCTGCTTCCTGAGCAGAGCCAGAGCTATGAGGAACCCAGGTATGAAGATGGTGAAAAACGCGATTGCAGCGGCAAGAATAGCCATTGAGCATTACCCACAGTGAAGTGCCTACTTAAGACAGAGGATATTCTACAAAAACATATTTAATTATGTTCTTTAATACAGCCGGACTCCTGCACAATCACGAGCTTCTGCTTTTCCTCTCGTTTACCAGTTCGGATTGCTCATCGATACTCCTGAGCAGATCGGCCCTCCTTTCTAGCTCTCCGCATGCCGCTTCCTGTATCAGTTTGCTTATTTGCCTCTTTTTCTCCTCGAAGACACACTCGACTTCCCTGGCGGCCTTGTCTCTTTTTTCCCTAGCCGCGCTTACCGCGGTGTCCCTTTTTTCCTCCAGCTTTTTCCTTTCTGCCAGGAACGCCTCCTGCGCCGCTTTGCGCTCCTCTCTGACTTCGTTGTCCTTTTTGATAAAGAGCCATACCAGCATGTCTGCAGTTTTGTCTCCCTCCTTGCTCGATATTTTTTCGTAAGTGGCTTCGAACATTTCTGAGCCCGCACGCGTAAATTCTTCGGACCATGCGCGCCCCTCCAGCCCAGTAGGCTTGAGTTCGAATCCCTGCGGGTGCGCTTCTACGAAAAGCCCAAATAGGCTCCTGGTCAGCGGCTCTTTGGTTTCGTACAGCTGCATGCTCATTATCGTTTTTGATTCCTCGTACCCGAGCCTGTATGCTGTCAGAGTGTATATCAGCTTTGCAGATATGTCGCAGACTTCGGAGTGCGGTCCGCCTAGCGCGAAAAGCAACCCTCTTGAAATGCCGTGCCTTGCAGCGGCTATCGGTGAAAGGCCGAGCAACGCCGCTGCATTTGCACTCCTTATGGCAAGCTCGCGGTGGAACTTTGCAGAATCTGCAATCTTTCTCAGCTTGCCATAGTTTTCCTCTAGCTCTCTGAGCCCATTTAGCTTCTCCTCGAGCTTCTTTTTAAGCTTCTTTATCTCGATTCTGGCCGTTTTTCTAGCTGCTTCCTCTTCTTCCACTGCGGCTTTCTCCGCGTTTGCGATGGCGATGTGCCTCTCGGCTTCGAGCTTTTGGAGCACCTCGTCATGCTTCCTATTAATCACCGAATTTACGCCGTCTAGCTCCTTCCTTAGACTGACCAGCGTGAGGACCTCCGGCTTTGGACTCGTTACCTTTTTCTGGCCATCGGCGAGCGGGACTGCGGCCGGCTCCCCGGCATCGCTTGTAAGTGCTTCTGCTGGGGTCGCTGAGACCTCTTTTACCGGCATGGGGACCATTTCGGATATCGCATAAAAACCGCCGAGCGCGTTTCCACCGGCTTTTTTGGATGCATAGCCCATTATGTCCGACGCTTCGGCTTCTGTTATCGGCACTCCGTCCCTGCTGTTCAATATTATCGCGTCCTGGGCCATCTTCGCGCTTATGTGACCGTGGTGCTTTATCTTGCACGCGTCTTGCACATGGAAGAACGCACTGGCGTAGATTCTTGGCTTGTTGCCCTTTACGTCTATCTGCCACTGCATAGACCCGGTCCTCGGCTGCTGCATCTCTTCGGTGCCTGCGTTTGCGCCTTCCATTTTAATCAGCATGTGCTCGGTCGCTCCAAATATTTATAGATTCCCGATTTGCGACTTTCCTTTTGGATTTTTGGTGGAAGTGACGAACGTATAAATATTATGATAATCCTAGTCGTCCTGCAAATGATTTGATGAGGAGCGATGCCGAAGTGGTTATCATACCATGGGAATCCACAACCGATGAGGCCAACGCGGCGATAGTTTCGGAGCTCTCGGTGCGCATGGCAAGGTACGGCAGCGAGAATGTAGTGGCGCTGCTCGAGCAGCCATGCGATAAGGAACATATCGACCTGTTTGCAAACCTGGCACGCGTCAGCGAAAAGGAGCTGCACAGAGTCGTATCTTTGGACAGGAGCGACTTTTCCCCAGGCAACATGATAAGATTCTACAAGAGCATTAGAGAATGCCGAAGGAATGGGCTTTCCATAGTGCCGATAAATCTTGATCCGGCATCGCCGGAAGGCAGGCAGGCTGTGGAACTGAACGACGGATGCGACCAGCTGGCCATGGAAATTGGCAAGCTTTACAGCCTTGGAAGGCCTTTCGAAGAGGTTTTGGGAACAGCGACGAGGCTCTTGCGCACAATAAACGGCGAGATAGAAAAGCGTGTGCCGATATTGGCTGAAAATGTAAAAGCAGTCCTTGCACACAATGATACGGCAGCATGTTTTGTCCTAATCGTGTCTGACCAGTACAGGGAGAAGCTAGCAGAAAGGCTCGGAATAGATTGCGGAATCGTGGGCGAGATTGCGCCAAGCGGGCAGCTTGATGCCCAGGCAAGGAAAGCAGTATCATCCGGGGGGGATTCCGATGGTGAAAAACTGGCAGTAGCAAGATTCGCCCTTTACATGGTGACCACTTCCGCAGTTGGCGTAGGAACCGCGAAGGCACAGCTCATGCGCGGCAGGAGAGTAACGGCCGCAGACATAGCGAACGGGCTGAACACCGGCAAAAGCATGAAAGACATAGCGGAGAGGACGCTCGCAATCGGCGCTTTTGAAGAGATCGAAGCAGCCTATGACACTATTTCCGGGAGAAAAGGGAAGAATGGCAATGGCTTCCTAATCAGAACTGGCGAGTTTGCCGCACCTGCAGGACAGAAGCTGGCCTCGCCGCGCTAAGCTAAAAATAAAAATGAGAATGCGGATCAGGCGTTGAGTATCGCTTTCGGTATCTCTAGTGGCTTGATTTCCCTGTCGGGAAATACCGTTCCGGGAGGCACAATCCTGACCTTTACGCCTATTGCGCCGTATTTTGGATAGGCCACTGCGCTGCCTTCCCTTACCAATTCGGTCACGTTTCCGGCTTTTGGGATATAACCTAGGCTTTTCCTTACTGAGCTCTTCTTGGCGCCCTTGGCCTTGAGCTTTCCAGACGCTATTATCTCTGCGCCGAGCGCGCCGTTCTGGACTATGGTCTTTAATGCGAACTGTATTATCTTCCTTGAGTTGAGGCCGCGCTCTAACTTCTCCGTTATGTCCTTTGCGACGAGCACGGGCTCCAGCATCTTGTTCTCGACTTCCATGACGTTGATCTGCGGGTTTTCCACCTTGAACTTTGTTTTTATGTTTTCGGTCAACGTGTCTATCGTGTGGCCTGCCCTTCCTATGACCCTCCCGGGATTCAGGACATATACGGTTATCCTTGTGAGCATGGGCGTCTTCTGTATCTCCACCCTTGAGAACCCAGCCCTTGTGAGTTCCTTGCTCAAGTATCTTGATATGTTGAGCTTCGCAACGGAATTGTCTATGAATTTCCTTTCTATCGTCATTGATTCACTCTAAAGTCTGCTTTTTTCTTCCTTTGGTTTTTCTACCTCTTTAGCTGGCGATGGCGCCTCTTTCTTTATGGGCTCTGCCTTTAACTCCTTTTCGGTCATCACCGGGGCCTTTGCGTCTTTCTTCTGCTCCTTCTCCTTTTGCACCTCGGTGGTTATTGCCTTTTTCTTCGGCTTCTTCTCCTGGGCCTGCTTCTTCTTTCCTTCCAGGACCTTGCGCCTCTGCTCGTCCCTTTTCTTCGCGGCGTTTATCCTGACCAGCATTCTTCTGCCGATAGATTTTTCATTTACCGGGCCTATCGCCAGCTCTACTTTCGCGAATTCCAGATTGCTGCTTCGTGCGGTCGCATATCCGTAGATGCCTTTCTGAGTGAACAGGACGCCTTTTGGCGGACCTCTTTGTGCGATGAACGTCTTGTTCGCAGCTACATGCACAACCACCATGGAATCGGGGTCTTCGCCCTTGTTGTTTGCGTTAGCCATTGCATTAACAAGCACCTTTCTGACTATCTCTGCGCACTTTATCGGGGTCCTCCCCTTCCTCCCGCCAATCTCGTGCCTCGAGCCCATGTGCTTGTTGTGCTTCCTGAACAGTATCGGCTTTTCATTCTCTATCACATCGGCTA
The DNA here is from genome assembly GCA_021812025.1 of Microcaldota archaeon. Lineage (GTDB taxonomy): Archaea > Micrarchaeota > Micrarchaeia > Micrarchaeales > Micrarchaeaceae > JAJZYD01. The sequence goes on from JAKAPD010000010.1 coordinate 5,320, forward strand.
GTATGTCCATGGCGACCGGCACGCTCTTGTACCTTATCGCATCGCAGACCGCCCCGAGATCCTTGAAGCTCGCGTTTATGTCCTTCATGTGCGCGAATGAGAGGCCTTCCTTGCTTTGCGTGTACGAGTATTTCATCATTATCACTTCACTGCCAGGAACTTGCTTCCTTTTGTAGCCCTTATTCCGGGTGCGCTATGCTGCACCCTCTTTGTGCTGTAGGCGAATTCGCCCAGCCTGTGTCCGAGCATGTTGGCCGTTATGTCCACTCTTGTGAACTCCTTGCCGTTGTGGACCTCGAACGTCATACCCACCCAGCTCGGGAGGATCACCGCTTCGCGTATGTGCGTCCTTACCGGCTTTGATGCCCCTTTCTTCTTGAGCTTTTCGACCTTCTGCACCAGCTGTTTGTACGAAATCGCGTTCCTCTTTATGCTCCTGCGCTCCCCGGAATTTATCATCTTCAGATAATCCTCATTCTTGAGATTCGTCAATTCGCTCGGCGTCTTTCCCCTAAATGCTACTCTTTCTGCCATTGTTCCACTTTTTATCCTTTCTTCTTCCTTCCGACCCTTCTAGCAGCAATGTGGCCGACCTTCCTTCCAGGAGGCGCGTTCCTGCTCGTCATCGAGGACTTGCCCTTATGGTGCTGCTTGCCGCCGAACGGATGGTCTACCGGGCTCATCTTCACTCCCCTGTTCCTCGGCCAGAGCCTGTTCAGTGCGTGCTTTATGTAGTGGTTCTTCCCGGCTTTTACGAGCGGCTGCTCCGCCATGCCACCACCGGCTATAGAACCCAGCTGCGCCCTGCAGCTATTGCTGAGCGTGATCGTCCCTTTTGACGGGAGCGTTATGACTGTCGTCTTTTCGAACTGCGTAGACACATAAGCAGCGCAGCCCGCGGACCGGACCAGCTTGCCGCCGTCGCCCGGTGTCGATTCTATGTTGTAAATTGGTATCCCTTCCGGGGTGTCAGCCAGCTTCACTATACTGCCGAGTGTGTATATGGGCTGCGGCCCTATGTGTATCTTGTCACCTATCTTGATGCCTTCCGGAGCCAAAAGGTAGCCTCTTGTGAAATCCTCGTAAAGCACTTCCATCAGCGGGGCGGTGTGCCCCGTATGGTTTATGAGATTGACAACCTCGCCGATCATTTCTCTATTCATGTCGCTCGTGTAGCCGACGCTGATGTCGTATGTCCCGGGGAGCTTCGTGTAAGCTATTGTCCCCTTGCCCCTCCTTTGTTGTCTGAGCGGTTTTCCCATTTATCACACCAGTTTCAGTTTCACTGCCACGTCGCTGGCCTTGTACGGAGCGGCAAGCTTTATGAATGCCTTCTTCGTGTTTGCAGGCATGTTCGTGGTCCTTATGCCCTTGACCTTTACGTTGAAGGTCTTCTCGAATTCGTCCCTGATTACCTGCTTGCTGGCCCTGAAGTCCACCATGTAGGTTATCACATTGCTCTTGGTTATTATGGCTACGGCCTTTTCTGTTGCAAGCGGGTATCTCAAGACTGACATGGTATCACAATTCTGCCTTTGTTATTTGACTGTTCAGGTTCTTTATCGCGTCTTCGCTCCATATCGTCTTCCTCCCGGGGACGCCTCCTGGCGCAAACAACTCGGCTCTTATCGACTTCAGCGTGCATGCGTCGACTCCGGGAATGTTCCTTGCTGCTTTTATCACGCCTTTGTCCTCGTTTACCACGATGAGCAAAGATCTTCTGAAGCGCCTTATTCGCGAATGCCTTCTAACTCCTTTTCTGAGCCTGCTGCCCCTGCTTTTTTCTATTTCGTCCGTGAGCTTCAGGGCGTCTACCACTTTCATGAAATCGCTCGTCTTCCTTATCGATTCGACGTCGTTTGCGATTACCAGAGGAGTAGCTGCTCCCGCAATCGAGCTCACCAGCGCCTTCTGGTATTCTTTCCTGTTCATTTCCTCGACGAGCGTCTTTTCCACAACATGGGGGTGCGCCCTCTTTCCCTTTACCGCAGATGGTATCCTTCTGACCTGACCTTGGCGGCCGCCTCCGAGCTTCTGCCTCGGCCTTATTGCTATACCCATGTGTCTTCCGCTCCTGTACGAGTTCATGGCGCCGTAGTACCTTGCGGTCGTCTGCATGCCTGCAAGAAGGTAGTGGCCTTGCGGTTGCAGGCGCCTTGACGCCTCGGCGTGCACCGCCCTCCTTATCAAGTCTATCCTAACCTGCTCGGCGAAAACCTCCGGAAGCTCGATCGAGCCTTTTACGGCGCCTTGCAGATTCAAAATGTTTGCCGATGACATGTCAATCCTTTGCTATGTAGTTTATCTTTGGCTCCTTGATGCCCTTAGCATTCCTTGCCCTTATCGACTTCCTGACGCGTACGAGCCTCTTCGCCGGGCCGGGCACAGAACCATCTATGAGCATATAATCGTTATTTACCACTCCGTAATTCTTGAAACCACCGGGCTTGTTTATCGCCTCGGAGTCGGCCTTGGCGCCAATCCTCAGAATGCGCTTGTTGTGCTCGGTCCTGTAGTTGAATCCCATCTGGCCTGCTCTCCCCATTGAGAAGATTACCTTTGCCGGTACAACAGTGCCAAGCACTCCGCCGTGCCTGACCTTTGCGGTATTCTTTCTGCCCCTCTTCGCATGGTGGTATCTTTTCATCACTCCTGCCCAGCCTTTTCCTATCGAGATCGACATCACGTCGACAAATTCGCCTGGCTTGAAGGCGTCTGTAGCCCTTATCTCCTTGCCAAGGTTCTTTGTAAGGAACTCAAACTTTTCCTCTATGCTCTTGCCGCCGACGTTGGACTCGAATCTCATCGGATGGTGCTGGCCCACGTTTAGGTCTCTGGGATATGCAGCTATGAGCGCTCTTGCATCGTCGAATTCCTTTATTCTTCCTTTGAACGAGTCAAGCTTTGACTCGTCGTTCTTGATTTTTTTAATATTGAGCCTTTGCGCAGAGGCCTTGTCTAGAATCTCGGTTCTTGATTTGTTATATTTGTCGACGGAGTCGGTGTGATAGAGCCTTATGCCGTAGACTTCCATTTTTGGGAGCTCCAGGACCGTGCACGCCCTGCTGACTTCCATGTTCTTCGCCGGACCTTCAGAATCGTCGATCATGGCGATCCTGGTCATGCCGACTTTGTAACCCACTATGTTTCCAAGGGCTGCCTCTAAAAACTTCGGCGCAGTGCGTAGCCTTGGCAGTCGTCCTTGTGCCCTTCTATGTGGCCAATATTGCAATGAGCCTTTCCTTACCATGTGATACGACCGATTGGTCAGAGAGCAGCCTCTCTACAAATAGTACTTTGTCGGGAAGAAGTACCGATGTAATCTATTATTAATCCCGTCATATTTATATATTTTGCTCCGACGGGCTTTGAAAAGAATGTTTTGGTGCAATCACTCCTTTCCAGCCCCTTCGATGACCTGCAAATCCCTCATCATCGCATTTATCGCGGACCGGAGGGCGCCGATGTCCTTTGATTTTATAAGTATATCGAGCGTATCGACATTTTCTTCGATCTCTGTGGTGCTACGCTCGTAGCCCTTGCTCTCGCCCAGCACCTTTTTGTAGTCGATGCTCTGGGCTCTCGGAATTGTTATCGTTGCGGCGTATCTGGTTTGCGCGCTGGAAGAGCCCTTCTTCATGGAGCCACCGATCAGTTCCTGTTGTTGGCCCTCTTGCTCGGCCTGAACTGCTCCGTTCCAAAGCCCTTGCTCGCTATGCCCCTGTGGCTGATTCCTGTGCTGGTGAGCCCTCTTGAAGCTCTCCCGCGCTGCGCCACTATGTCCCTGTAGCGCTCATCGGCCAGAACGGCCGGCGCGCTCCTGTCAAGCAGGATCACTTCGTAGAACTGGGTTGACCCCGCCGAGCCAACAAAATAAGAGTTGAGAACCTCGCAGTTTGAGAATCTTGCAGATGCCCTCTCCTCGGCTATCGCCTGCGTGGATTTCCTCCTCGATAAATACCTCCCGGATTTCGACGGCTTCCTCCCGCCGGCGAACTTCTGCCTTTTCTTCTTCCCGCCTAGAACACGGACCCTTGCTATCAGCACACCCTGCTTTGCCCTGTAGCCGAGCTCGCGTGCCCTCGCTATGTTGGTGGGCCTTTCTACTCTTACCACGGGCGCTTCCGAGTTCCATTTCACTATGCGAGCCCTGTAAACCGGCGAGCGTTCCTTGTACTCACCCTGAAATGTTTGCTTTATCGCGCTGTACGCTCCCATTTGCATTACCGAAGAAAATAGGTGTTTATACTTCAATAGGATAAAATATAAAAGACCAGCAGGTCAGCCCCAGCCCATAGAGACCGGGTAGCCTTGGCTCTTAAGGAAATCCTCGTGTCTGGTCTGCGCCTTTGGAAACAGCTTTGAAAAGCCCTTGTAAGCCATTCCGATCATTATTGTCGCTGTGGCGAAGCCCCCGCATGCGGCAAAGATTATTTTTGCTGCTGTATCTGAGAATGCGCTTGCCGCAAGGCCGAAGAATGTGCCGGTGATTCCGACTTTTATACCAGTATCTTGAAGCCGGTTCACCATGCTAGAGTCTGTTTGCACTACGGCAAGGCTGTTCGGGAATCCGCCCTTTGAAAGGTTCTGGAAGGATTCTGCAATTTTTGCAGTTTCGGCGTCCATTATGTTTGGAAATGTAATTGCCGCAGCCTGTGCGGGTGCTTCTGCATCGTCTGTCCTGTATATGCCTTTCAGGGAACGCATAGCCGCTGATGCCTTATAGGGACCTTCGTCTTCCGTGAACGTTTTTGCCGCTTTCCTTGCACGGGCAAAACACGTCTTGGTAATTCCCATTCTCACCCCTACTGCAACTTAGACGATGATTTTCGACGTATTTAAGCTTAAGGAACAGAACGACAAAAAACTGATTTCCGGCTTGGTCGATGCCACGTGAACCGCTAGTTTTATAGTTAAGGCACACACGGAAAAACGATCCATTTTATATTTGATATGCGGTAGTTTAATTATGGAACATCAGAAAATTCCGTGCGACATATGCGGGCAGCCAGCCCTAAGGACCTGCCCAAACTGCCATAAGAGGGTATGCTATGCGCACTTTGACGTTAACCTCGGGGTATGCACCCAATGCAGAGCATCGCACAAAAAGACATGCGAAATATGCAGCAGGCCGGCAGCACACAAGTGCAAGCTTTGCGGAAGAGATGTCTGCGGCGTGCACTTCGACCCGGGAGCCGGCATATGCACAATGTGTAGGATCTCCGGAAGGCGGGAGATATTCAAAGAGAGCAGGTAGTTCATGGCTGCATCCAGTCTATTTCATAATATTCGTAATCGCTCTTCGGAAGTTCTAGCCTCTTTACCTTGTAATACGTGACAGATGTTTCCCTGTCAGCTATCGCTATAATGAGCTCTAACCTGTTCGACTTCGCCTCTCCTATTATGGCAGATAGCTCGGCTCCGCCTATATATTCGTCTTCGCTCAGCGACAGCATTGCATACCTAGGGTTGTCCGCACCGGGCACCTCTATGTTGCCCCCCTTCCTATGGTACAGGACAAAGTCTATCGTGAGGTTCTTCTTCCTGCTTTTCCCGGGTATCGCAAGTATG
>JAKAPD010000011.1:0-4292 GCA_021812025.1 Microcaldota archaeon
AAAGATACCTCTCCATGAGGACTATTACGAGGCGCTGGTACGCTCGATAATATCCCAGCAGATATCCTGGGCTGCTACGAACGCGATACTCAAGAAGTTCGAAGCGCTTTACGGAGGGAAGCTGCCGACACCTGCGCAGTTCCTGAGAACCAGAGAAAGAAAAGTCAGGAGCGCAGGGATCTCACCGCAGAAGTATTCCTACATCAAGGACCTTGCGCAGAAGATAGAGGACGGCCGCGTTGAGCTTGCTAAGTTCGAGAAGATGGATGACGACGACATAGTCGAGGAGCTAGACGATGTAAAAGGGATAGGGAGATGGACTGCTGAGATGTTCCTGATTTTCAGCCTTGGAAGGACTGATGTCTGGCCCGTTGACGACCTTGGCATAAGGCATGCTGTGATGAGTGTCTACAGCCTGAAGAAGGAACCGGACAGGATAGAGATGGTGCAGATGGGGGAGAAATGGCGCCCATACCGTTCGATAGCTGCTCTCTACCTATGGCATAGCCACGACAACAGCAAGAAGAAGTGATCAGGCCGCGGTCCTGTTCATCGTTATGAGGAACGATGAACTGTCGCTGCAGTTGTCTATTAACAGTGTGTTGGATGATGCGTGACTAATTGCACCGCAGTATATTGTAGAACCCGGCTGTTGCTTTACATCAACAAAACCGCCTTTGTGGTCAGTAACGACCCGCGACGCTGATGTTACGCTGAAATTATTCGATTGGCCAGTATCGACCCCCATGTAATAGAGATCCAGGGTTGCATTCTCCATTTTCACATATGCGTTATAGAAGCAGAGCGCATCCTCTGTCGCATTGGCAGAAACCGGCTGTGTGAAGTTGCCGTGCGAGACTATCTCGCCGCAGTTTATCACTTTGGATGGCGAAAGAGGGAACGGCTGGCCGGTGGTAACGTAATAGTAGGACGCTGCGCTGCCGAGTGCTATGGCTGCTATCAGCAATGCCAACATAACCGGAGTTGCCATATTTACCTCTTGAAGCCACGTATTAAAAGCGGTATGGGCTGTTTCGGTTTAGTCGCCGGATATCGGCGTTTTTCCCTAGGAGGATTGCACAAAACATTTAGGTATAATAAGCTATCCTAATAGTGGAACAGACCTTAATCCCTTTTTAATACCATGCTGAGATTTCTTCTACAGGTGAGTATATGGCGAAAACATTCGCATGCAGGGAAATAGGAATGAACTGTGGTTTCAAGGCGAGGGCGAACAGCGAAGATGAGCTGATGTCGAAGATAGCAGCGCATGCAAAGCAGGCGCACGGAATGGCAACTATAGACGCGGCAACCATGGCCAAGGTAAAAGCGGCAATAAAGGAAGCCTAAATCGCGGGCTCAATTTTATTTTCTTTTTTCTTTTTTAATTTGAGCTGGACGAAGTAAGTGGTAATCCTATGCTGAGAAGAAGATTCGAAGACCCAGGATCGTTCCTCCCAAAATTACTGGAGAAAGACTCGGTTATAGCCGACGTAGGTTGTGGAGGTGGCTTCTATTGCAGGCATCTCGCAGACTATTCTTCCATGCTGTACTGCATCGATATTGATGAGCGTGCGCTTGGCGCGGCGGATGGGATCCTGAGGAAGACTGGAAAGACAAAATACGTGCTACTTACGTCTATGTCGAGCATCATGCCGCATTCCGTTGATGTTGTGCTGTTCGCAAACTCCTTCCATGACATGGAAGATAAAAAGGGTATGCACGATAACGCGGTAAGGATCCTGAAAAAGGGCGGAAGGATAATTATAGTGGATTGGAGGAAAGATGACGCGCATATGCCTGGACCTCCAGCGCAAATCAGGATGGATGAGAGTGATTACCTGAAATACTTTAAGGAGTTCAGGGTCGCAGAGAGGTTCGACCCTGGAAAACACCATTTTGGGCTCTTGCTCGTTCCTGCCTAGCCCTATCGGATAATTGACTTGGATAGATAATAGATCACCAGGTAGGTTAATGGCATTGAAACCAATATTGCCAGGAGCACCTGACCGGTAGTATGAGCATTCGCTCTAACCCTGGAGAATCCGACTAGCAGCGCTATCACGATCCCTGCCATTAGTGCGGCAATCCCATACATATAGAAGAGAGCAACTGTCGGGCCGCTTATTCCCCACGTATGTATGCTGACTTTGTAGAAGAGAGTGATTGCTGCAGCGGCAAGGCTGTTTATCGCATATGCGAGCATCAATGCGGTAACGATGAATGGCGCATTGATGTAAAACAAAAGTATTGCGCCAATGGAATATGCTATTATTCCGATAAGGAATAGCGGCGCGCGCTTGGTCCTGTCCTCAAAAAAAATGTCCGTGCCCCTTTTCCAGTAAATGAAAATGATAATCGTAACAATCTGGATCAACGTAGAGAATATGATTGCAACCGTGAGCGCGAGCCAGTTCGATGAGAGCGAACCTATGAGAAGCATAGCGAACATGAAGGCCGGGGTGAGCTGAGGCATCGTTATTATCGGGATTATGTTTCGCATGAAGCCATCTGTTGTTCAGTCTTTGAGCGAGAGGGTTATCGGCAGAAGAAGGAGGAACATTCCGCTGACCAGCATGAACGTTTCCTTTATGCCGAGCGGCAGCATGAGCATGCCCGCGAGAAGCGGCCCGATTGTATAACCGGCATCCTTGAACGTTGCGATCGCACCAGTCATCGCTGCTTTGTCCGCTCTGATTATGTCTTCCATTCTTGAATAGAGCCCTATAAAGATGATCGTATAGCTGATCGTGAATAAGGTTATTGCAAGCAACAGGTAGACCACGCTTTGGCTAAGTACGATCGAGAAACCGGTCACAGCAGCGGCGATTACAGCGAGCGACAGGACTTTACGCAGGCCGTGCCTGTCGATAAGGTTGCCTATTGTTACTTCGAGCAACGCTGTGATGAGCAACGATACGGTGAGGAGCACGCCTATGAAGAAGATCGATACTCCTTCCCCATTCAGTAGCACAGATACGAACGAATAGTACACGTTTATCAAGGCGTAAAACACGAATATCATAAGGATGGTCTTGACGAATGCCTTGTCCTTAATTCTTCGTCGGAGTGTCTGAAACTGTTTCTTGAAGCTGTATACCTTCGGCTTTGGATTCTCCTTGATGAAAAAGGTTATGATTAGGAATGCCGCGAGGCTGGTCGCCGCAAGAATGTAGAATGGGGCGAAGAAGGAAAGCGCAACGGCAAAGCCACCAAGCAGCGGCGACAGCGCGGATGCTAGGTCATTCATGCTCGAGAAGAAACCGGTTTCCTTTCCTTTCTCCTTCCTTCTTGTATAGTAGAAGATGTAAGACCAGGATGTGAGCCACAGGAAGGATGACGCAACGCCACGCACTATGCTTAGCGCTAGCAGAGGCACAAGGCTGCCTGCTGTCGGATAGAGCAAGGCGATCGCAACGTATATCAATAGCATCGCCTGCAGGACGCGCTTTATCTTGAGCCTGCCCTCCAGGATCCCCAGGGGGAAGTTCAGGAATATCCCCATCATCGTAGTCAGCGACAGCACCACTCCAGTAAGGAAAAGGCTTCCTGTGATGTTGTTTATGAATATCGAGAACATCGGAGATGTGATTCCCCATCCGAATGTATAGACGAAAAATGCGATCGAAAGCGGCAGCACAGCTGTCTTGAATCCGCGGACGTGCCTGAGCTCTATGAACTCTTTGAACATAATAGCTTCTGCCCTACAAAGATACGCCAGATGGGCCCGAGGGGATTTGAACCCCTGACTTGCTGGTTAAAAGCCAGCCACTCTGGCCAAGCTGAGTTACGAGCCCCTCTTTCTACTTATAGCCAGCAAGATATTAAAGCTTAGCAAGCGTTTGTCTTCTGGTGAGCGAATGGAGAAAAGCGTCAGGCTGCTCGATTTATCAGGGAAAATTGCCATAGTTACCGGAGGAGCAAGAGGGATAGGCTGGGGGATTTCATACAGGCTAGCCGAGGCAGGGGCTACGGTGGTGATTGCAAACAGGACAAAGGAAGAGGGGGAGGATGCAGCGGCAAAGTTGACAAGAGCAGGGTTCAAAGCGCTTGCGATACAGTGCGATGTTTCAGATGAGAAGAGTGTTAAGGCGATGGTCGATCAAACGATCAAGAAGCACAGGAGGATAGACATCCTGGTCAACAATGCCGGCATCTATCCCGAGATGCCGCTGCTGAGCATGACGCTCGAGGATTTCGACAAGGTGTTGGACGTGAATCTGAAAGGCGTATTCCTCTGTACGAGGTATGTGGCCGACCATATGATTTTGCAGAAAAAAGGTGGGAGGATA
>JAKAPD010000011.1:4302-10826 GCA_021812025.1 Microcaldota archaeon
ATAATGATAACGTCCATCGATGCGCTGCACCCCTCAACCGTTGGCCTCGCGCACTATGATGCATCAAAGCACGGCGTATGGGGGTTCACAAAGAACATTGCACTAGAGCTGGCGCCGCATAATATCTGGGTAAATGCGGTCGCACCAGGGGGGATTGTGACACCAGGGATGCAGAAACTGCTGCAAACGTCTGCGCCACACAACAAAATAGACATGCAAAAGGTTCTCGCGCTGTTCCTTGCGAAGATACCGATGAAAAGATTTGGGGAGCCGGATGATATAGGGAAGGCAGTGCTTTTCCTGGCCTCTGATATGGCGTCATATATGACGGGCTCGCAGATTGTTGTTGATGGGGGTGTGCTGCTCAACTAAGTGCATCAGCCCATCGCGCTCGTGTATGAGCGGAGAAGGTATTTGCTTAGCTTGTAGAACATGAAAGCGAGAATGACGCCTATCGCGATTACCACGAGATAGCCGGCGAGGCTCAGCTTACCCACAATTATCCCGGCCGGATAGAAAGTCGCTATGCCAAGCGGCACCACTATCGTGAAGAGGACTACGCCTATTATGCCATAAAGGGTGAGAGGGTATCTGCTGAAGTTCTCCGCAAGGTCTATAATCAATCCAACCCATCCCGCTTTGTTTATAAATTTGTATGAGATCGCAAGGAACAGCACCTGCAGCATCGAGAGGACGGCCACTCCAAGTATAAAGAGAATCAGAAATGCAAGCAGGGCAGGCGCACTGAATTGGGTATTCATAGCAGCGTAAACAAATAGTATCAGGTAGCCGGCTATGTCCCCTATCGCCGCCGTATCGGTCGATTCTCCAATAACATACAGGAGAGGGTTGTGTGGCTTTGTAAGATAGTTGTCAAAACCGCCATTCCAAAGCACATCGAAAACGAACCCGGAGTCTATAAGATAATCGCTTATGTTTATCCCGAGGCCTGCTATCGCGATCAGGAGGAGCAGCTGGAAGTAGCTCCAGCCCGCCACGCTGAACGTTACTGTGTAAATTACCCCAACGAAGACGAGGGTGATTATTATGTATATGGCAGAGGTAAAGGCGTACATTATGAAGTCCGCCCTGTAAATGAATTGTATCTTCCATGCATACGACTGCAAGAGGAGGTAGAATTTCAGTTCGCTCATCAGCTTATTTATTTTACCGGCCATATCAACCTCCAACAGCAATTATTTTTCCTCTGGACATTTTCCAATATACCGTAGCGAATACGAAGAGGGCGAGCGCCCAGGCGCTCTCCACAACCAGCGCATTCAAAAGCGCTGTGCCAGCCAATGCGCCAGTAAAGGTCGCTGCTGGATTATAATAATAGGCGTTGAATGGCAGCAATTGTAGCACAGTCTGGAGCTGTTGCGGAAAAAAGGTATTCGGAAGCACGCCACCGGAGAGGAACGTGAGCAAGGTGATTATACTGCTTATCCCCCCTGTGCTGACAAGATATATTGAGGATACCCCGATGATGAACTCTATAAGGAACGAGATGCTAAAGAGGAGGAATATCTCTAGTGCAAAAGCTGCTATGGTAAACCAGCTCATGCTGATGCCGGCAAAGACAGCGGTGAGGACAACTATCGGCAGGAATACGAAGGAGAAATTGGTGAAGGCGGATGGCAGGGAATCGATAAACTGTCTTATTGCATATGATATTGGAAGGATGAGCTCGCTGGTTATGCTGCCGCTCTCTATGTCACTAGATATTGCCTCGCTCACGCCGGACTGCATCGATGCGCCGGCGTACGCCACGAAAAAATATGCATAGAGAGCTATAGGGCTGTAACCGGCTATCGATGTCGCCGTCGTGCCGCTGAATATGCTGCTCCAGACTATTAGCATTAGGATAGGGTATGCGGCGTATGCTAGGATGGAGAGGAGATAGCTGTAGATATAATAGATGTCAGATTTGAAGTTAATGCGCATGAAGCTTGCATACTTTGATATCATGGTCATGTTAGCCTAACCTTTTCCTTGATAAGCTGTAGAACTTGTTAAGCACCTCATCCAAGGGTGGCTCTGAAATGCTATAGTCAAGTACATTGTCTGAAGTGAGCAGATCTAGCAGCTTCTTGCCCTTTATCCTCCTCCCGTCCATCTCGAGTTTTATGTAATCTCCCTTGTGGGCTATGATCCTGCCGAACCTGCCAAGATTCATATTGCGCGCGCCCTTGCGCAGGCGTATTTCAACTTCTTTTTTCCCGCCAACCAGTTTTATAAGTTCCCGCGGCAGCCCATCGTATACAAGGGTGCCTTCGTCCATCAGCAATATTCTATCCGCAAGCTCCTCCGCCTCTTCCACCATGTTTGTAGCAAGCAAAAACGTTATATCATACCTCTTTCTTATTTCTTGCAGCGCCTTGAAAAGCGAGGATTTTGATTGGCTGTCCATGCCTATCGTTGGCTCATCCATTATCACGAGCTTCGGCATATGCAGCATCGACGCTATGAAATTGCATTTCATACGTTCCCCCAGAGACATTTGTCTAACCTGCTTTCTATAGACTTTTTCAAGATTGAATACTTTGATGAAATAGCTGAGCCTTTTATCGAATGCGGTCTTAGGGATTCCGTAAACGCCCTCCATTAGCTTGAAAGTGTCTATAGCGGCAAGGTCTTCCCACATCTGTTCGTGCGCCCCGAGCACCACGCCTATGTTCATCGCAAGTTTCACCCGCTCACTATACGGGTCGATTCCAAAAAGGCGCGCCTCTCCGGAGTCCGCCTTAATTATCCCGACAAGCAGCTTGACGAGCGTCGATTTCCCGGCACCATTCTTTCCGAGCAGAGCGACAAATTCGCCCTTTTTCATGGTGAAGGTAACATCATAGACCGCCTTCTTGTAGACATATCTTCTCCTCAGCGATGTGAGCAGTCCTTTCTCTCCTGTTTTAGACTCGAACGACTTAAACTGCTTGGAGAGTTTATAGGCTTCGATGACAAGATTTTTTTCCACGCGTGCACCCAGAATAGATTAGATTGGTGGAAAAGGGTTAAATATCCGACGAATAATTTTTTTTTGGAATTATTTTGCGCGTAGCACCAGGAGCAGCAGGCGAATTTTCATAACTTATTTAAACCTTGCTCGTGCAATGTATATTAGTGATGAAATGGGAAAGAGTTTAATGCACACGCGAAAAAGCAGGGAGGGCATGGTGGCAAAACAGAGGAAAGCCATCAGAGAAAAGATAAAGGCTGCGGAAATGAAAAGACCTGGTGGTGGCGGCAAGAAGAAAGCAGCAAGAGCGGCAAAAGCGTAAGCGAATATTTCTTATTGGGGTAGCAGAGCGATCTGCTGCCCTTCGCTTATTCTTTTAATTTTGTCTGCTCGCCAGTACGCGTCCATTATCCTTTCTTCCAATTTTCATGGATATGCACCTTATCATATGCTCCATCGTCGCATACGACTTTTCTGCGCTGTCAAAGAATGCAACATATGGGCTGTTATTTACATCGATAATCCATGCTGTGCCTTCTCTGTCTATCAAAACATCAACGCCGACTACATTCAGACCAAGATCCCCCGCCAGCCTCTTTATGAGTCTCTTATATTTCACATCCAGCGAACCGGTTGCATCGATGAAACGTCCTTCTTCAGAGCCGTTCAGCGAAATGCGTATCCTCCTCCCTTTCTCAACTACGCTACCGACGGTCAAGCCTGAACCGGCCAGGATGTTGTTTATATAATCCGCCTTTATTTCGCGAGCGTTATACTTTTTTCTCCTCTTTTCGAGTAGCTGAGCGATGCTGCTCCTACCATCTCCAATAACATAGCCTTTGATTGTTTTTGCTGCGAAAGTGATCTTGCCAAAATTGCAGTTTATCCTGAACTCTTCTCCCCTAACGCCTTCCTGACACAGGCACTTCCTCTGCCCTTCGCTTATCTGCGACATGGCCATGGTGTAGCTTTTTACAAGAAGGGACGGGTCCCAAATTGGGCCGATGACACCAATCCTAAGGCTCTCTTCCACTGGTTTTATGAAAACGGGCGCCCGAAGCCCTGCGCATTTTACGATGTCTCTTTTCGAATTTATTACTATATATTTTGGGATATGATAACCGCGGTCCGCCAAAAATCTGTTTGTTTCGGCTTTATTTGCTGAGCGATCCAAGGCAGCGCCCGATGCAAAGGGATCCGCCTGTCCCTGCAGCACTATCGGCTTCTTCAGGTCCAGCACTATATCCAGCCTTCGCAGATACGATGCGCCCTTAGCGCTCTGTTTCCTAGTCGGCAACCCAATTGGCTCATCCAAGCCAGTAAAGATCCACTTATAGCTCTCGAATATCTTGGAATCCGAAACCAACCTCTTATATGGTATTCCCAAATTCCTGCATGTCACCATTGCGATGACTTCTGGGAACATCGAATGCGCGTTGAGCACATCTGAAGCGGAATCGATGGTTCCTTTTGAGGGTTCCTTGAGGACTCTTTCTATCACTTTTGAGCTATAATCATCTATCTTATTCAGGTAAACAAATTTCCTACCGACCTTTATAGTGCAGTTGAAGTTATCGCATTCTTTGTACACATTGCGCAATATCCCTTCATACATCGCGCACCAGGACTTTGCGCTCTGTGGCAAAGGATAACCAGAAAATGATACATGCGCTGGTCTAAATGCGCCAAGTCTTTTTGGCACTTTCTTGAATTTAAGGAGTTCTCCTTTATCGATCTTGTATCTGTAGAGCGGCATCAGAAAACACGCGGCGCAATTCTCGTAAATATGCTATCGCAACGAAACCGCTTCCGGATTGCTATTGTCCTTTTCCACAACCACCGCTGTACCGTACGCGACAATCTCTGTCATCGTTCCCCCTATGTCTGATGAGTCGAATCCCATGCCAACAACAGCATTGGCGCCCATCTGCATCGCATTTTCCTGAAGCCTATCTACAGCATGTCCTCTCGCTTCTGACAGCATCTTGGTGTAAGCGCCTATCTCGCCGCCGATTATTGACTTCAGCCCAGCCGCTATGTTTCCGCCGACACCTCTGCTCCTAACCACTACGCCGAACGTTGCCCCGATCACATTTGTTATCTTATATCCTGGTACGTAGTTTGTCGTCACTACGACCATCTTGCCTCCATTTTCCATTTGCTCACCTTTATGAGTAGGGGACTAAAAATATAAGAAACATGGCACTTGGAAATTAAACCGTAGCTGGAGAAGAGAGAATGATTTTTCGTGGCGGCTGGTATAATCTAACTGAAGGATGCGCCAAAGCGAATAAAACCTAATACTATGAATATCTAAAATAACGAGCTGGCGCAGCGATTTTGGTGGGCCGCTGATAATCGCGGTCCATGCCTATGAGCTATTCCTGATATTCCTCAACCAGTATTTCTGGCTTTGGCTGCCCGCATGCTGCGGGTCCTGCCTAAAGCGCATCGCTCGGAACGGAATGCGCGCCAGGCGCATCTCTAAAAATAGATTTAAGCGGTTAGCTCTTCTTTAGCTCGAGCTTTGAGGCATCAGCCTTGAACCCTGCATTAATATGCGCACCGTTGCAGAATGGTTTTTTTGAAGAATGACCACATCTGCATAGCGCATACTCTACCTTGCCGTCTGCCTTAACAAGCAAAGGACCGTCTTTTGTAAACTCGAACTCTATGTTTGCCATTTAAATCACATTAATTATTCCATCTAAATCTTAATATATATTGGTGCTGGCACATGCCGATACTGGAGTCAAAGGTCTAAGCCGCCACTTGAAGCGAGCTAATTCAGGACAGCTTTATCGAGATTGTCTTTATCCTGGTTCTGTAAATCAGCATTATCGCAATTACCAGAGATAGGCAGACAACGATGATCCCTAGCATGTAGGCCCAGAAATACCAGCCGCCGACCGTAGGATCAAAGAAGACCCATGCAAGCCCGCCGATGACAGAAAGCGCAACGCCAATCCCAGCGACCAATCCAACACTCTTCCGTCCAAGGCCCTTTTTCCCGTAGTAATCAACGGCGATGAGAACCATTGCCACGATGGTCAGGAAGAAGATCCCCACCATCGGCTGGAACTGCGCGAAAGCGGCATCGTTCGCCAAGAGATTCGTCTGGAATGAGCTTTCGTTGAATTCTATGAAGAACCCCGATAGAGCATTCGCAACCAGCCACATCAGCATTGTAAACAGCAGGGCGAACCGCACTGCATCGCGGGCAGAGGCCTTCCCGTTGAACTTGGTCAGCGCAAGAGGGATCAGGGAGATGATTCCGCCAAGGAGCACCATTGTTATCAGCGCGTCATCGCCGGCCATCCCATTTATCCCATTTGGACCGCTTGCGAAGAGGGTTGGCGGTGAATAGTTAACGAACACGCCAGCTAGATAGACGACAATAAGGGCGACGAGGCTTATCCCGCTGATCCACATCCCAACCCTTGCCGCGCTCCTTTTCCAATCTCTCTTTTTCATCACACCGAACTGCGCAGCAGCCAGCCCAATGACGATAGCGATAAGCGCGACGGCAACGCCGTGCGAATGCGGGTCTATTATTGACGATATTGTG
>JAKAPD010000012.1 GCA_021812025.1 Microcaldota archaeon
CTTTCGTGAATGATCTCTTTTGCTCTTCCTAGGTGATAGGTTGCCGTGCCCGAATCGCCGTCGACAAGATATTGCTCTATCGCGCGAGCCCCTTTTTCCAGCACTTCCATCTGCCTCGATGGATTTGATATTGTTGTCAAACAACCACGAATCCCTTCGCTTTTTACAGATATTTAAGCATTGCCTGTTGTCCTATGAAAAACGAAAAAGAAAGAGAATGAAGGCCTAGATTGCGTGGTGGGTGTGGTTTCTAGGCCGTTCAACGTGATTATTGCTGCGTGGATTGACCGAACAATGCCTCGTTGGCATCATATTGCAGCGAGTCTGCTGTAAGCTCGAATCCCTCTACGTCCTCTCTCAAAAGCCTTTCTAGAGCAGGGTTTGATGCTTCGCCAAGAGAACCGAGCTCTTTCGTGAATCTTTTTACGCCGCTGACTATGGAATCAGCGCCTACCGCTTCTGCGATTTGCCTGGCTCTTATGAGATTGCCCGCAGCGGTTTGCACTGCGCCTATCGCTTTTTGGGTCCAGTCCCTGCCAAAGTCCCTTTCCTCCAGGAATGTCCTTGTGGCCTCGGCTGCCACTCGCAGGTTATCGCTCAGCTTCTGCGCCTGTTCGCGCGGGATAGTTGACATATAGTAAGTCACCTGAGAATATTAACGTCATGGCAGATATTTAAATGTTGCCATAATTGTAATTTTTGGACAACAATTAAGGTTTTTGAAAAACTGTCGTCGAAGCCCATTTAGACAATAGTCCAATATGGGTTTTTATACTGTTCTGCCAAATTATCCCTGATGCTGACTATTTCTAAATGTAATGGCATAGGGGGCACAATCAAGGATACTCCGGGAGACTTTCTGGTAGAGGAGATATCAGAAAATGGCACAGTGCTGGAGCTCGACAGGGTATACACCAAAGAGGAGCTCGGCTTCGATGGCGACGGGGAAGACCCGAAGAAGTTCACAACTTTTGTGCTCCAGAAAAGGGACTGGAATACCATACAGGCGCTTAAGACGATAGCGAGGCGCTTCAGAAGGGGAGTAAAATCTACTAGTTTTGCGGGTACAAAGGACAGGGCTTCGGTCTCAACCCAGTTATGCAGCATATTCGGGATAACTCCGGAGGCCCTGCTGGGGATCCATATCAAGGATCTTAAGATAAACGGGGCATGGCAGAGCAACGATAAGGTGAAAATGGGCAGCCTGCTTGGGAATAGGTTCACCGTAACAATAAAAGATGCGGGGGAAACCGAAAACATAGAAAATATCAACGAAGAATTGAAGGGATTGTTCCCGAACTATTTCGGCGAACAGCGCTTCGGTGTGCGCAGCAACAACGTGCAGATAGGCCTTGATATAATTGAGGGCGATTTCAAAGGCGCGGTCGAAAAGTTTCTCTTGGATACCACTAATGAAAGAAATTCCGACGCGGTCGAAGCGAGGAAGAGGCTCGCTGAAGAGCAGGATTACGGGAAAGCGCTTGAGTATTTCCCGCAATACCTTAAATATGAGAGAACATTGCTCGATTCTCTTGCAAATGATCCTGCGAATCATGCGAAGGCGCTAAGGAAGCTGCCCAGGAACCTGACGTTGATGTTCGTGCACTCGATAGACTCCTATATCTTTAACGAAGAGGTAGAGAAACGAGTGAAGGAGGGGTCGACAGCCCCAAAAAGCGGCGACAGGCTGTGCGGAGCCGGTTACTATGGGTTCCCCGATGAGACAAGAGAGGGCGACGATTTCATACTGGGCAATATAATAGGCTATGAGAGCGCAGTGAACGATGATGAAAAGGCGATTCTCGATGAACTCGGGATAACGCAGGAACAGTTCAAGGTCAAGGGCATGCCGGAGCTGAACTGCAGGGGAGGGCGCAGGGCGCTTTTCTCCGTATACAAGGATTTCTCATATTCGGTTGAAAAGGATGTGAAAATGAGGTTCGCCCTTCCATCTGGTTCATACGCAACTGTGTTCCTGAACGAGTTTTTGAAAAAAGATTAGAGCTTTTTATCGCATTGGGCGCTTCCGGCCCTGCGGCAATACTTAAAAAGATGCGCTGGCGAATACAAGCATGGAAGCCGCAGAGGAGGCAGGCCAAAAAGCGCGGGCGCCATATGAGGAAGTGAAGAGCGTGCTTGAGAAATCAGAGATAAGCCTTGTGCTCGACACGTACGACGACATCTTCTCGGATTTTGACCCGAGGCCGTATGGGGAAAGGGCACTGTCCGTGGACTTCCTCGATGAGGCAAAGCGCGCAGTCAGATTTAAGGGCGAGGAAATAGAGCTGCGCTTCCTTATACCAAAAGCGGTGAGAAACGCCAGGCACGAAGAGGTTATAAAGCAGCGCCTCAGGGCCCATTTCAAGAGGCATTACAGGCTCATTAAGGCCGAGCGCGACGCTTACAAGAAGCAGGCTGTTTTATTGGTCGTGTTGGGAATCGTGATAGGCCTCGTGGGGGTCGGATTGATATCTTTGCCCGGGCTTAGCGTAAGCGAAATAGCTGCGATAGGCATAGTGCTGAGCCCGGCAAGCTGGTACACGATATGGACGGGTTTTGACCACCTTTTATACCCCAAGGTGGAAAAGGTGCTGGACGAGGATTTCAACAAGAAGATGTCTATGGCCCATATTGCATTTATCCCGTACTGATCGTGAAAAAGCAGTTAGGGCATGTCGCCGGAAACCGTTGTCAGGAGCGCTTGGATATTTATTGGGTGGTTGGCGCCCACAGATACCGATGAGACCTCGTCGTGCTTCATGCCAGTTATTATCGCAATATAGCTGCTGCCGAGCTGGCCGCTCGAGTTCGAAGTCGTCAATGTATACAGCATGCCATCGAGCGTGGCGTTGATGACGATGTTCTTTATCTGATTCGAGCCGGTGATAAAGCCGTCGTAGGCCGTTTTCGGATCCGATGCGATGTACACGTATTCGCTGAACTGCGCGAAATTCGAAACGCCGCCCGTACCGGCGGGAACTGGCTTTTGGTCGTACTGGACAATCCACACCGAGCTTGTGCTGTTGAAAAGGAATTGCTGGTAACCTTGATAGGCCCTCACCCACGATTGGTATTCTGTGCCGTTGCGGTATGTGACATTATATGTGCCGCCAGGGCCAAAAAGCGCCTGTGCTTCCTGTTGGCTCATGTACGAGCCAAGCGGGCCGCCGAGGTGGGCGCCGGCAATCGTAGTGACATTAATCGACGTGGTTTCCGTTGTGGTAATTTGTCTGCTGGTAAGCACGAACGCAGCTCCGGCTATTATGATTATTACTATGAGCGCGGCGATCGCATATGGCAGCGCCTTTGATCCCGGCTTTGCTGCAGACATGTTCCGGATTGGCTGGTTTGAAGCTGGGGTTTGGGCTTTCATTTTATGTCTCCCGAAAT
Organism: Microcaldota archaeon; assembly: GCA_021812025.1. GTDB lineage: Archaea > Micrarchaeota > Micrarchaeia > Micrarchaeales > Micrarchaeaceae > JAJZYD01. Next base: position 3,391 of record JAKAPD010000012.1, read on the forward strand.
CGTGGCGGCTATCGCAGTGACATTTATTCCGTGGGAGGCATTCACGTTGGCGAGCGCGGTTATTGTGGCGTTGCTCTTGTACGCCAAAAGGTTCATCTGGAGCCTCCCTTTGAAGGGCACGTTCGCAGTCTCGTAGTATGAATAGGTCAGATTGCCGTATGTCTGGTTGACTTTGTTGACTATTATGGGAGAGGTTGTATTGCTGTAGCCTGCCACGAACTGCTGGTTGCTCGCCAGCAAAGCGTCGTAGTGCGCCTTCGCCAGCACTGTTGTGTTTTCGTATTGTATGTTCTGCTGGAATACGTTGCAGTTGCCCGATATGTTCACCCTGTTCAGGCAGTTCGCACCCGCTTTGACGGCATAGCCGGTTATGTTGTTCAGATACTTCAGCGCCGTGGCGTTGAATCCGTACAAGCCCGGTATGCTAGATATGTTGAACAGGCTCAGCAATTGATTCTCGTTCACGAACGGCTGCGCGCCTATGCTTGCACCCCCGCCGAGGAATGGAACTATGTTTGTTATCGGATTCGTGAAGAACGAGGAGCCGAATCCGCCGCCGTTGAGTATGTTAAGGCCAAAGTTCGGGAATACCGGCGTTAGTGGCATGTTCAGCACATTGGACGTGCTTGAGTTTATAGCTGCGGTTGAAGCCGCGCCCAGATTGAGCGATGCGGCATAGCACGGAGACGACGCCACAGATGCATTGGACGTCCTAAGCGTTATGGTATAGTTCTGCGCCGGCAGGTTGACTTTTGCCACAGTGATAAGGCATGAGCTCGTCCCGTTGGCCGTCAGATAGTTCTTCCCGTCTGCGCCGGTTATCGTGATGTACGCCTTGCCAAGGTGCCCGGATTCGAAGTTCACCGCCATCGCGCCGCCGTTCCAGTAGCACTGTTTTGTAACGGTAGATGACGTGTTCCTAAGCCACATGTTCGTGCTCCCGCAGCTCTGCAACGCGTATTGGCCGCTTGCGGTAGTCGTAGCCAGCAATGTCGAAGTTGCATTGATTGCAGCATTCTGCCGCGCGGGCTGGCTCGGGAATGCATATAACACAAGAGCCGCAATGGCTATTATCAATATTATTATTCCGACCACGCCGAAGAGCAATTGGTTTTTACCCTGCTGGTCCATCATTCGTTTTGCAGGCATTCGCACACCCGTGTTAGGATTTATGAGGCATTTAAACATATTTAAGCCTTTGTCACGACAGATCGTTCGAAACCGTGTCTGCGCGAGCCGGTTTACATCCAACGGATGGTTGCTGCCTACGCCTATGTATGCGACCTCGTTGCCCTTGATACCTGCCAGCTCTATCGACCATGATGCGGCCTGGCCGGTGGTGGAGTTGCTGCTCGTGTTTTGCGAGTTCTTTTGCCTGTCCAATGCAGAAGGGTGTTAAATTGGACAAATGCCATACCGAACTATTTACTGACAAAACTTATATGTTTACTCCTGAGCATAAGGACGCCGAGGTAGGGATTTGAACCCTAAAGCCCCGAAGGGCACCGGTTTGCCCGTTTAAGATCACCAATCACTTCTCGACATTTTTAAAACTCGAGACCGGCGCGTTACCAGATTCTGCCACCTCGGCACATAGAAGTAATTTAAAGGACAATACTTATAAATAGTGTATTCTATAGTCTAAATACCCTTACAGGGAAGATCATGATAGACAAAGGACTTATTGGTAGGATTGCCACAGTAACACTGTTCGTCACGCTGTCAGTGCTCGGGATAGCGTTCTCGATGTACTTGCTGTACATAGCGAATTCGGCATATATGTTCATACTCGCATTGGCGTTCACTGCCCTTTCGCTTCTGGCTGGTTTCTTCAACATATACGCTTCTATCTGGTATTACAGGTCGTACTTCTACGACAGGTATCTGGAAAGGATAAGAAATGGCCTCAAGCCGCTCGGCAAGGAGCTGCCGGATATAGCAGTGGCGATGCCGGTCTTCAATGAAGACGCGTCCATGGTAGAAGACAATATCAAATCGCTCCTTACCATGAACTACCCAAAAAGCAAGATGCATTTCTACATAGCCGATGACTCCACCGATCCTATGCTCAGGGAAGCGATAGAGAAGCTTGCCAAGAAGTACAAGGCGAAGTATTCCCACAGGAACGAGAGGAAGGGCTTCAAGGCGGGGGCGCTCAACAATGCGCTTCTCAAAGCGTCCGAGGAATTCATCGCCATATTCGATTCGGATGAGAAGCTAGTAGACAGGAACTTCCTTGTTGACCTGCTTCCCTTCTTCCAGGACAAAAGCATATCTTACGTCCAGACGGAGAAGCGTTACCAGAAGGGCAATTTCTTCTCTGATGCGGTTGACATCTTCGATGCGTTCTTCTTCAAGTTCATACAGCCCGCAAGGGCGATAAACAACACGGCGATATTCTCCGGATCGTGCGGGCTCATAAGGACAAGCGCCTTCAGGGACATAGGCGGACTCCCAGAATTCATAATAGAGGACACTTTCTTCAGCTTCGAGAGCGACATGCACGGATACAAGAGTCTGCACGTGCCAAAGGTGTACGCGCTCGGAAGGCCGGTGAAGACCTTCACGGAGCTGGCAAAGCAGCAGTGGAGATACAACTATGGCGACACCCAGTTCATAGGATACTTCTTCAAAAGAAAGGGATTCACGAAGAGGACCCCATTGTCGAACATAGACTACACGCTGCACGGCCTTGGCTTGAATTATCTGTCTGTGGTACTCCTCATGTTCACCATAGTCTCTGCCGGAATAGTCTTCTCCGCAGCGCCCTTTGCGCACTTCGACCTGATGAACTTCCTTACGCAGAACCAGTTATCTGTGGATCTGGAGGTGCTCGGGTTCCTGGCATTCACTCTTTCGCTCATGACGCCCATATTCCTCGCAAGGGCATACTTCGGCTCGTGGAGCAAGGGCGCGATGGTCTTCCTGCTTAACTATGCGCTGGTGTTTGTCAGGACCAAAGCCGCTCTGGACACTTTCGTCAAGAAGAATGTCGGCATACAATGGAACAGGAGGAAAGACGCGGATGCGCGCAAGGGCCTCATCTACAAATCGCTGCACAACACAAAGACAGAGATAGCGTTCTCATCCTCGATGTTCGGGCTTGCCGCCGTAGCATTGTGGCAGACCAATCTCGCTGGCGGCATATGGCTGATCTGGTACGGGATACTTTACTCTCTGACCACAGCTTTTCTTGTCAAGTATGGATGATTCCTTGCTGTACATAAAATTCCATGCATCGGAAAACGGTGAAATCCTGGCGATGTGCGACAAGGATCTTATCGGAAAAGTGCTTGAAGATGGGAATCTCTTTATTGATGTAAAAACCTATGCGGATTTCTATGCCGGCGATCTTGTTGACAAGGAGAGGGCTAAGGAGATGATAGATGAGAAAGATATCTACTCCGCAAATGTAATAGGAAAGGAGTCAATAGCCGTGGCGGTCGAGAAGAGGCTCATTTCCAGAGAAAATGTGCTGCACATAAAGAGCGTACCGTATGCGCATGCCTATACTGTAAACACCCCTACCGAGTAGGCTCTATTCTAACAGGTATAGTTCTTTGGAAATGCGATAAAGAATCCGTTGTAGTACACTTGTTTTGTGACATTTGCGAAGTTAACCGCTGATGAATCCGATGCCGTGCGTATAACTATTGGATAATGCTGCACGCTGTAATTGTAATAATAAGGGAAATGCGCCTTGTAGCCGTTGAATACCAGCATCACCCATTCGTTCGATACGAAACTGCAGTTCCCGATGCCTGCGCTCGGTAGAGCGCCCTCCATCGAAGCGAGCGTGGAATTGAATGAGCCATAGTATTTCCAGCCCGTGTACGGATACCATGTGGCAAGGGTCACTACGCTGGCCATTGCAAGTATGACTATGCAGGAATAGTATAGGTTTGGGTCCGATAGACGCATGGATTGCGCGGTGCTTCTGTTTTTTGCCAGTTCTGATATCGCCACGGCCAACAGCAACGCCATGCCGGTATATATCAGATATCCGAGCCTTGGCAGATTGTTTATGGAACCGTTTACTGATGTGATACCCCATCCCAGAATGCCCAGCGAAAGAAATGCCACTATGGTCTTGGAACGCCTATCGCCCTTTCCCGTAATTAGTCTTTTTATATGCCAACTCCACTTCCTGCCCCTTCTGTGTGCAAGATAGGTGAACATTACAAGAACCATTGCAATCAGAAAAGCAGGAACTATGTCCGGCAATATGAACAAAAGCGATTGGTAGATTGCATTGCCATGCAGATATGCCCCGTTGGAGCTGCTGTTATAGGTGCCCGCAGACAGCAGGTAGCTGAATATCGGGTTGTGGAATACTATTTCATTGAACAAAAGCCACGGCAGAGTGGCAAGCGCGAACGCAAGGAATGCCTTCGGCCTCATTTTCTTCGGCAGCAGGAATAACATGGGCAGAAATATAAGATTAGGGTATTTCGCAAGAGCCGCAATCGCAAGAATAGCACCAGAACTCCATTTTTCTTCCAGAAGCAAGCTTACGAAAATCAGCAGCAAGGACATGGATATGATCTCTGTGCCATTAAGCATCAGCAGTATCAGAGCAGCATACGGCGTGACGACGAGCATTTCGAGCAGCGGGAAATCTACCTTGAACCTCTTAGCAGCGTAAAAAGCGGAGAATACCAGCAGGATCAACGCAAAGGCATAATACGCAGGGACAGCCGCATTCCCCAAAGCTGCAAAAGGAACCATCAACAGCGCAGTCAGCGGCGCACGGAGAGGCTCGAAATAGAACGCATTGGCGTACAATATAGAAGATGCAAGATGGCCGCTGAAAAGCGCGGAATAAAAGCTGGAAGTGATGAGTGCTTTTGCTGAAAGCCAGTGCGCTGCAAAGTCCCATTCGGCGCCGCTCATGTTATACATTGTAAGTGTGTCAAAAAGCGCAAGTGCAAATATGGCTGCTACTATTGCATATCCGAACCAAGACCAGTATGGCAGCGGCTTTGGTGTTTTCCTATGCATGGACTCATCGTGGAATCATCCTGGAACGTCTGCCGTGCTTGCGCCTTGTCCTCGCTTTCGCGTATAGGTAGTAGGCGGCTATCGCGACCGCTATCGCCACTATTATTGCGACAGGCGCGAGAATACCGTTTCCATTGCTCGGGACCGTGAAAATCGAAGTGGTAGAATAGGAAGTGCTGCTTATGCTGCTTTGCAGCGACGTGGTCGTGAACGTTATTGTCGAAGTGGTCGATGCGAAGGTGGTGGAAGACGTGGTGCTCGTTGTAGTGAAAGTAGTCGGGGCAAGCGTTCCGGTAATCAGAGAGCCATTCTGGTATGTTACGGAAGCGTTCGGACCCAAGATTGATACCGGAGTTGATATGTAAGCCGGCACTGGGGCCACGCTCTCGTTCTGGTATGCGCCCTGGGCGAAGTTCCCATAGAGGAACAGCCATACCGGAGTCCGCTGCTGCAAGGTGTAGGGCGTGTAAGTCACCCTGTACTGCGGCTGGAAATATGAAGCGTTGTGCCACCATTCCGTCATGATGCCAGTAAAGAAGAAGAACGTCCTGCTCGTGGGCTGGCCCACGAAAGTCGTTGCATTGTTTGCAGTATAATTGTAATAGAAAACACCGTGTGAGTTGAGGTCCGCTGCATAAAGATAGACCCTGTTGGACTTCACCTGCATCTGGAGTATCACGGTGTCGCCTGGATGTATCTGCGAAGTCAGGTTGACCGTGCCGTTCTTAAGGGTGTAGCTGGGGTTGTTCGGCGGGTATATGGCATAAGTTATGTAGTAGCCGGTGCCGTTATTGTATCCGACGCCAAGCTGGAACCAGTAGCCCTTGTTAGTGAGCCCGTTGAGCAGGTAGATCGGCCCCCTCCCGTTGTCGCCTCCAACATAGCTGTATTGAGCGGTGGGGACAAGGCTATAGGATACGGCTGAAACGTTGTTTACAAACCGCATCCCCCATTCGGTGCTGTTGTATAGTATTCCTGCTGAGGACACTGTCGTCATGAAAACGGTAAGGACAATGTAGAATCCTAGTCTTTGGTTTATCGTCTCACCTGTTCCTGAATACCTTCAAAACTTAATGCTTTTGAAACCTCCTTTGCAACACGCCGCGCGACTTTCGTGGGCGTCTTCCGATACGAGAAAGGTATTCACGCTAACCGGTCAGAGATACTATGGCCTGCGCTATGTCGCCATTTGCATCTTCGAGCGCCTTTTTCACTTTCTCCCTATCAGTCACTCCGGTCTTCTCCATTACCATCTGTATATCTTCATCTGTGACTTCCATCTTCACGCTCTTGGGCTTCTCCTGAATATTCCCGCTTATCTGGAAGCTTACGGAGCCCTGCGCCTCTATCTGCATTATCTGCGGACTATCTATTACTATGTCCTTGTCGTTGCACTCTATCACGACCCTGACTGCTTCTATTTCAGATGACTTGATCCCCATCTTGGCCATCATGTTCTTCAGAGTCCTTGGGTCCACGTTAGGCATCATGCTATCACATTAGGATTAAGCCATCTCTGGAAAAATATAATAGGCTGACTGTCTATCAGTGCCTCCTGTTTGTGAATCTTACTATTCTAGTCTGCCTTCTAGAGGTTCTAAGCCCGAGCCTTGCCAGCCCATCAAGGATCCTCTCATAATGTATCATGAACCGTATTGTCAGGAAAAGCACTATCGAGACTACCAGTATGGCAGTAATCCCATAATTGAGCAGGAGCTGCAGGCCGGCCAATGATGATGTATGGAAATTCGCCGAAAGCAGGGTAATGGCCGCTATTCCAAAGTCAAACGCCAATGAACCATACGCGATGTATTCGAGCATGCGCTCTGCGTGCTCCACGTGTATGAGTTCTTTGCTTTTTGCTTTTCTGTTCTTCATGTTCTGCACCGGTGCGTGATGCATTCTTATGTGCACATATAAAAAGCTTACCTATTGAGTAGGCTCAACAACCCTTCGACTCCTTTAACAAGGAATATCTGTTCTGATGGAAACTACAGTATATGGTCACTAGCCATAAACCTTGCCATTGCAGCTGCTCAACGATGCGGATGTGTTCAGTTTGAAAAAGCGTAGTGAAAACGATGCGAAGCAGTTGTGGCTGGCCGATTCGTTTTCGAGCAGAGCCGCTTGTGTGCTGTTGAGCGTGTAGGTATAGTTATACCGCTGAACGCATACAC
>JAKAPD010000013.1 GCA_021812025.1 Microcaldota archaeon
GACGCCGCTGGACATGCACACGTTCATGTACCTCCAATAAGTATAGTACTGCGCCCTTGACGCCCTCGATGCGAAAATCGTCGAATTCGAAAGCATACCGTATGCTTCGGCCAGGTCCTTTCCATTTGAATAGCGCTTCGGGAGGTTCTCATCTATCCACTTCGTGAACATGTCGTTATCGACATCCGTGTTCATAGTGGCCATGAGCGGGGTTGTGAACGTGTTCGAGAAGAAAACTTTGTCTAGCGCATTGAAAACATCGGTTTTCTTGTCCCTCAGACCTATTATCTCTGTGGCATCCAGGGGGGCGCCGTCTAGCACCCTCAAATCGTTTATCGCGCTCCTTATGTCCCCGTTCGCCTTCGCCGCTATTACGTCGATCGTTTCCTTTGCGACAACGATGTTGTTTCTATTAGCAGCCCTTCCGAGTATCTTCGCAATTGTGATAGCATCTATCTTTTTGAATTCTACGTTGTCCGTCTTGCCCCTGAGGAACGATATGCTCTGGTCCCAGACGTCGTTTGCAGTAAATATGACCGGGCTCTTTGACGTTGATATGAGAGTGTTAATGCCGGAGCTGGCCCCTTTGTCAAATTTCGAAGCCAACTCGTCAATCTCGTCGAGCAGTATCAGGTTCCTTGAGCCGAATACAGTCCGCGACTGTGATGCCGCGACCAACAACTGTTCTATCGATTCCTTGTCCCTGTAGTCGCTGGAGCTCAATTCTACGGTGTGCCAGTTCTGTTCGGCAGCTAGTGCATATGCCGTGGCCGTTTTGCCTGTCCCTGGAGGCCCGAAGATCAACAGGGGCTTCCTGCTAACGCCATTCTTGATGTCGCTGGCGTATTTTCTTATCTGCTGGATTGCAAAGTCATGGCCCAATATTTCGTCAAGCGATTCTATTTGATAGAAAGAATCGATATCGTTCGCCATAATATTACCGAGAGCAAAAGCAAGTATTACATTGGGGGGAAACTATATAAAGATATTTAAACCATAGATGTTGAATAATACTCGGCAGTTATTCATAACAATCGAATTGTGAAACTTTATGAAGGAAACTGAGATAGTTCCGCAGCACCTTGCGTTGATTCCCGACGGGAACAGGCGATGGGCCAAGAAAAACAGTCTGAATCTTTTCATGGGCTACAAGAAGGGCATACAGAAGTTTCTCGAGTTCGGCGACTGGTCCAAAGATGCAGGAGTGAAGATGCTTACCGTATGGGCGCTCTCTACCGAGAACCTCACTAACAGGAGTTCCCATGAGCTCAACGTACTGTTCCACCTTTACGCTAAAGCCGCAAGGGACAAGGCGTTCCTGGAGAGGTTAGACGACACAAAGACACGCATAAAGTTCATTGGGGACATGAGTGCGCTGCCAGCAAAACTGAGAAGGGCGCTGAAAGAGGTAGAAGCGCACACGAAGAACTACAAGAACTTCACCATAAACATGCTAATAAACTATGGCGGCAGAGAGGACATACTCCACGCGGTGCGAAAACTGGCAAGCAAAGGCAAAAGGATAAACGATGAGCTTGTCGCAAAATGCCTCAGGACCGCGGGGCTACCCGATGTCGACCTCGTTGTGAGGACGTCGGGAGAAATGAGGCTTTCTGGATTACTACCGTGGCAGGCCGCTTACTCGGAACTCTATTTTGCGGAAAAGTACTGGCCGGAATTCGAGAAGAAGGATTTCGACAAGGCGATAAGCTCGTTCTCAAGGCGACAGAGGAGATACGGAAAGTGATCCTCGAGCAGTGTTTTGATGAAAGTGCGTAGCAACGATACCCTGATAAAAAGGCTCCGACCTTTTTCCAAGGAACTGCCCGGCACTCCGGCCCTTTTCGCGCTCTTCTTCGTCGGCAGCATCGTAGTCGGGGTAGTCTCTTATGCATTGCTATTTTTCGGCACCCCTAGAGGCGTGCTCCCCCTGATAACCATAAATGGAGTGCTCATAGGGTTTATGGGCGTGTTCCTTCCGGCGCTCTTGACAATCATAATAATAAAATCGTTCAGGCGCTATGTCAAGACAAAGCACCTCTTGTTCATATCCATGATCGGCGTCTTCGCATATTCTCTCAGTCTTGTGCTCGGGAGTGCGATATTCAGGATAACCGGCTCGTTGGCGATTGCGGATATCGTCGTGCTTGTCGGCGACGCGAGCATATTCGGCTGGTGGCTGCTCATAAGCAAGGTCGTTTTTGGCCAGAAGAAAAAGGCAGTGCTCTACCCGTTGGTGCAGCCCACGCTCAACATTGTATTGTACATCCCGGTCAGCAATATGCTTTTTGTGGCACAGGCGCCGTTGGGCCTTTTGCTGATAAAGCTCTATGCCGGGATATTTGTCTTCCTGATAATAAGCTATCTCATACTCTACATATTCGACAATCCGATGAAGAAGAACCTCGGCTTTGGCAGCATAGACGCATTTACGCAGTTCGTGCAGAGCTGGCTATTCGATATCGATGCCGGGTACTATAACCCATTTGGAAGGGCATTTGGCGTAGAAAAAGAGATAAACACCGACACCATTATCTTCAAGAGGAAAGACAACAGCATAAAAGCGGTGCTGTTCGCGCCGTGGATACATTACGGTCCGGTAGGCACGATAGGCGGCAGTAACTTCCCCTACTTATTGGAAAGATACGCGCACAACCGGTATGGCTCGACGCTGTTCGCGCTGCATCCGCCGCTGAACGAGGACTGCAACCCGGTTTCAAGCTCGCAGTTCGGCCAGATCAAGGGCGCGCTCGACTACGCAATACGAGAATCAAAAAAGATAACGAATGGAAGGGACAAAATCTCTTTCTTGAAAGCGGCCAGCGGCGATTCCAGAGTCGCCGACATATCAATAAACGACGTCAACCTTGCGACTTTTAGCAGGGCTCCTAGGGTAACTGAAGACATAGCGCCTGACGTCGGCATGGTTTTTAGGCGGATGTTGGAGAAAGGCGGCAGGCGTTCGTTCCTTGTTGACGCGCACAATTCCAGATACGAGACCGCCCCGGAAGGTGAGCTCGAAGGGGTAAAGACCGGGACAAGGTACATGGATGAATACATAAGCGCGATTAAGTCACTTGGGAAGAAAGGGGTGCACAAGAGCGGAAAACTCATGGTGGGCGTTTCTTCTGTTGAGCTTTACGAGAAGCTCGGACGGCCGGCTGACCTGGCAAACGGCAATCTGAACGTCATGGTTTTTGCCATAAACGGATTCAAATACGCGATAATACTCTTCAACGCGAACAACATGTTGCCGCAGTTTAGGGGTGCCATGCTCAAGCACATCAGGAACAAGTTCAAGATAGAGGCCGAGGTATGCACGACAGACACGCACTTCGTTAACTCCTTGGAGAGGAACGCGAGCAATGTGCTCGGAAGGCATACGAAGTTCAGCAGCGTCGAACCACTGCTCGACAAGGCCATCGAGCGGGCGCTTTCCGACATAGAGGCGGCCGATGCCTACTATATAAGGGGCAGCGTGAAGAAGTTCCTGGTTTGGGGACCCAACATAAGGGAGCGCGTCCTCTCTGTTGTGAATTCCGTGCTTACCCTGGCAAAGGTCCTAGTGCCTGCGATACTCGTCACGGGCTTTGTCATCGCAGGTTATATAATATCGCTCGTATAAGTAGTACGGAAGCAATAAAAGCGCGCCAAGTCAGATAAAAGTGATTCTATGCTCGGATTATACGTTTCAAGTGTGCCTATCGAAAAGGCAGCAAAGACTTTCGGCAAGGAACTCGTGGTAAAGGGTTGGATTTATAGAAAAAGGAGCAGCGGCGGGAAGGCTTTTGCGATATTGAGGGATAGGACGGGCACTTTGCAGTGCGTTGCCGACAAGGGAAGAATAGGCGACATGGCCTTCGATGCACTCGACAAGGCTTATCTGGAATCTAGCATAATAGTCAAAGGCGCAATAAGGAAAGATGAGCGGGCGCCCGGGGGTGTCGAACTTGACATATCGGAGCTCAGAATAGTGAATAGCGGCGAGCAGTTCCCGATTACAGAATACCAAAGCCCAGAATTTCTGCTCGATGTGAGGCACCTCTGGCTCAGGAGCCAGAAGATGATGAACATAATGAAGGCCAGGGCGGAGATTTTCAAATATGCAAGAGAATGCCTTGACAAACAGGGGTTCCTTGAGATATCGCCACCGTTGATAACCCGCGCGGGCGGGGAGACCGGGGCGAGCATGTTCGAGGTGCAGTATTTTGAGCAAAAGGCATATTTGACAGAATCTTCCCAGCTATATGCCGAAGCAATGGTACCGGTGCTGGAAAAAGTTTACACTTTTGCACCCTCTTACAGGGCTGAGAAATCAAGAACAGTAAAGCACCTGACCGAATATTGGCATTTGGAACCAGAAGCTGCCTATTATAACCTTGACAAGATAATGAAACTGCAGGAAAAACTCGCCTCTTACATAGCGCAGAGGCTATCGAAAGAGGAAGAGCTATTGAACGCCTTAGGCGTGGAAAAAGATTCGCTTCTGAAAATAAAGCCCCCTTTCAATAGGATAACGTATGACAAGGCTATAGAAATAATCCAGGAAAAGGGCTCGAAGAAGGTATGGGGGGACGACCTTGGCGTTGAAGAAGAGAGGCTTCTTACAGAGCACGAGGACAAGCCCATGTTCGTGTATGCGTGGCCGAAAGAATTGAAGGCGTTCTATGCTTCCATAAACCCAAAAGATGAAAGGACGGTCATGGCTGCGGACATGCAGGCGCCAAGAGGCCATGGAGAGCTCACGAGCAGTAGCGAGAGGGTCTGGCAGTACGACGAACTTATGAAAAGGATGGATGAAGTGGAAAAAGCGCAGCACATAAAGTTCGATAGGCAGAACTATGCATGGTGGATAGACCTTAGAAAATTCGGCTCGGTGCCACATGCGGGCTTCGGGATAGGCATGGAACGGCTCATAAAATGGATGCTCAATCTGGAACACATCAGGGACGCGGTGCCTTTCCCCAGAGTTATAAATAGGATTACCCCATAGTCTTATCATGGACCAGTACCTGTTTGCATTTGCAATTGCGAATGTGGTTCTCTGGGCGGTATACTTTAAGAGTTCTTGGAACGGCGATCGGCAGCGTGCCTTCGCGCCGGTGTTCGCAAGCCTCGCGATAGGAGCCTTTGTAATGATAATCGCGAACTTCATCACGGATCTTTTCTCTATATTGGCTTTGTTGGGGCTTGCGGCGCTATTCGCCATGATACCGTTCTATTATGGGAGGAGCAAGGCCCTCCTTGCTGTGTTCCTCTTGTTTGGAATTATCGAATTCTTCTATTTCGCCAACTTTTACGGGGCAATATTCTACTTGACAATACAGGCTTTTGCGATAGGCACCGCGTTTGGCGTGGTTTCTAGGACTACGCTGAAGCCGGTGCACGGCAAAAACAAGAGCATAGAGACCAGGCGAGACCTCGTGCACGTGTTTCTTGGCACAGTCATACTGGCACTGTTCCTTTTGCTTGGCTTTTCTTTCGCCGTGTACCTCACGATGGTGCTGATATTTGCGGGCTATTTTATAAACAGTTTTGTAAGCAGGGGCAAAAAAGGGATAAGCGGGATATTCTTCGCGCTGGAAAGGCCCGACGAGCTCTATGGATTGGGTGCGCTGTACTTAGCCATCGGGGTATCGCTTTTGCTCGGCTTCGTGCACACGCTCGGCTTCATGATAATCGGAATAGTCGCCCTGCTGCTCGCAGATCCCATTGCTACGATTGTAGGAATGAACCTGAAGGGCAAAAAGCTGCGCTATAACAAAGGCAAAACCGTTTTTGGCGCGCTCGCGTTCTTTTTTGTAGTCGCATTGCTTTGTTATCCGTTTGTGGGCTTGTATTCTGTAGTTTTTGGGGCGGCGCTTGCATTTGTCGAGAGCTATTTCACCCAGGTCGATGACAACATAAGCATACCGGCTGCTACTGCGATATTGTACTTCCTGTCGTTCCTGCTATGAAGGAACCGTGATGGAAACGAGGATATAAAAACTTTTCAGAAAGCAAGTTTTATTGGGCGCGGAGTATTCCCATAAACAAGGCGTGTTGCTCTATTTAAAAAGCTTCTTGTGCGATTACTCTCACATCAATTCAACTGTGGGTTTTATGGTGAAGGAAAGAGTGTTCAGTTTATATGATGTGGAACAGTTCCTGCGCGATGCGGGAGCTGAGAAGGTGCATGAGAAAGCGATCAGGAGCTTCGAAGAGGAGCTGCGGAACACGCTGAAGGAATTCATAAACGACGCCGAGACGTGCGCTAACTATGCGGGGCGAAGGAAATTGATAACAAAAGAGGACGTCGAGCTTTCCTCGAATGTCAAGATAAAGAGCTCCAGAATAGGCGCAAAGAGAAACATTGCAAGGAGAAAGTCCATAAGGACCAATTTGTCCAAGGCGCGGGCACTCAACCTCGCCGTGCAGAGAATGAATCTTTGATTAGAGCAGATGCGCGAATTTCAGCGCAAAGCCGAACAGTACAAAGATGGCGTCTACTATCCACATCCAGAGAGACACCTCCCATTCCTTCATCGGCTTAATGTTCATGAACACGTGGGTCCAGCTCGATATCTTCTTGCCGTATGGGGGCTCAAACGTGTTGTCCTTTTTCAGTTTGCCCAAATCTGTGGTGTGGAATTTCTTCTTTGCATGGAGCAGGAATTCTATTATGTATGGTATGAAAATTATCACGCCGAACGCTTCCATATTGCCTATGAATACAGCTGCGACGAACGCGGCACCAAAGCCGAAGTATAGGCTGTCGCCCGGAAGTATCTTTGCCGGATAAGCAGTGAAGAACAGGAAAGCGAGAAGCGATGCCACCATCACCATCGATATCAACACACCGGTGTACGTGCCGAAGAGCAAACTGTATATGACAAGGCCTATGCTCAATACAAGGCCCCCGCCTGTGCCGATACCATCGAATCCGCCGACAAGGTTGAAGGCATTGGTCACAAATATTATGGCCAGAGGCACTATCAGCAACGGGTAGAATATGCCGAAGTTGACAGCGCCTATGAGAGGTATTGCTATCGTTGACACCCCTGCATTGATGGCCATTATCGGTATCGCACCTATTAGGGTGAATACCGGCTTCTGCCACTGCTTTAGGCCTTTCCTTATGTCCATCATATCGGTGCTTTTCACCTTAATGCGCTGGACGTTTATGTCATCGAGGAAGCCGACGACCGATATGAGCACCACGGACAGAACCGTGGCAAACAGATATGTCAAAGACGAAGCAGGGACATACAGCATGAAACTCGCCCCGAATATATAAGCTATCATTCCCAGCATGAACCCGAAAGCCACGGCGAGCCCTCCGCTCGCAGGCACTATGGGCTTCTTCTGCTTGTTGTGGTCTATTGAAACGACTCCGGAATCGAGCATGTAGGTACTTACGAAGCGCGATCCCGCGATTGTTGCTGCGAAAGCTATGAGCGCGGGTATTATTATCGTCAGGTAGGAGCTGAATGCCATGCGTCAACACTCGATAAGCATAAACATAAGACTTAATATTAAGCTTAAGTAATCTAAAGAGAATACATATTAAAGGTTACTCTGTGCCCTTGTAGTTTAACTTGGATAGAACGCGGGCTTGCGGAGCCTGTAATCCGGGTCCAAATCCCGGCAGGGGCGCTTTGGTGGTTCGTTGCTAAGGCTTTACGGTTACATTGGACTGGCGCTGATCGCTTTTGCAGCCGCCAACTTCTATTTAGTAATACAGCCATTCGCAGAGTGGTACATACCAATAGTATGGTACGGGTTCATACTTTTTGTCGACAGTCTTGTCTACAGAGTGAAAAAGAAATCGCTGATTTCCTCTTATCCGAAGGAATTCGTGTTCATATTGGTTATATCGGTGCCGTTCTGGCTGATATTCGAGGTCTACAATCTGTTCACGCACAGCTGGTATTACGTGAACTACCTGTGGTATGTCCACCTTGCGAACTTTACGATAATATTGCCCGCTATACTTGAGACCGTCTCACTAGTGGGAGCGCTCGAGATCGGCAAAAATCTGGACCGTAAAAGGAGGACGCTGCTGATAAAGCTCTACTCCGGATTGGACTCGCGGAGCAGCTTTGCCGCGATATGGCTGCTGGTGCCGATAGGCGCGCTCGCAGTGCTGCTCCCTTTCGTTGTGCCTGCGGCTATTGGGGTTGCTGCCATGTTCATAGGGCTTTTCCTGCTTTTCGACCCGTTGAACTACATAATGCGCAAGCCGAGCATAATGCAAAAGATTGCGTCCGGAAAGAGAAGCGTTGTCCTTCAGCTAATTCTCGCCGGTCTGATAGTGGGGTTCTTCTGGGAGCTGTTCAACTACATGGCTTATCCGAAATGGATATACACGCTTTCGCCGGCCTTTATGCCAAACCTGAAGCTCTTCCAGATGCCAGTGCTGGGCTATCTCGGTTACATCCCGTTTGCCGCAGAGGCGCTCGCCTTCTATGTTTTTGTGCGCGGGTTCGTATTCAAAAAGGACAACGTGCTGCTTTTGAGCGATTGAATAAATAGTCTCTGCTGTAATCTTGATATTGATGAAGACAAAGTCAGACATCGAGAGAGTTAGGCTAAACAGATCGCTCGCAGACATTGATGCCGTGCGATTCACGCACAAGTTCCCAGGGTGGGAGGGCCATAAGGGAATGACCTTGTCTGGTGTCGAGGCACCTTTGCTTCAGGTGTTCCGCGGTTTTGAAAATGTAGATGCGGTGCACGGAATCTTTGGAGCGAATACTGGAAAAGTGCTCGCGAAGGTAAAAGTGGCGGTTTATGACGGAATGGGTTATGCGTGGATCGACAACGAAAGGGGGCGCCTAAGGCTTATGATAAACAGGCAATACCTGCAGAAAGGCAGGAAAATCGACATATACCTTGATGTGATACACGAGCTAACGCACATAAGGCAGCATATGAAAGGAATCGATTTGTGGGACGAGAGATACAGGTACGTTGACAGGCCGACCGAGATAGAGGCATATGGAAATGCGGTAACAGAAGCAAGAAGGTTGGGTATGCCTTTGAAGGAAATCAAAAGATACCTCAGGGTGCCGTACATACCGAAAGAGAATTTCGAACGGCTATTCAGGAATCTCGGCTTGGAATGAGTTGTACAGAACCGATTTAAATGCTGTTTTCAATTTTTCCTTGATTGCATGAAGAAAGAGTTTACTATACGGGACGTGAAGCTCGAGGATGGTCCGCAGATAATCCAGAATTATTACGGCTACTTCGAAGAGCTTAAAAGGGACCCTGGCTTTGGATTATTGCTGCCGGAAAAGAAGCCGAGCATGGCAGGCGAGGTCCGATGGTTCGCAGACGCATACGCGAGGTTCCTTGAAGGCAAGAGCGTGTTCCTTGTGGCGGAGTCTGATGGAAAAGCAGTCGGGGTCTGCGACGTCATAAGGAAGACCAGCGGTAGATATCAGAACCACGTTGGCGTTGTCGGGCTGGCCGTCGCTAAGGAGTATAGAGGCTTTGGAATAGGCGAAGCGCTGATGAGGGAGATGATTAAAAAGAGCAGGAAGAAGTTCGATATCCTCACATTGGGCGTCTTGATCAATAACAAGGGGGCGTTCGCACTCTACAAAAAACTCGGCTTCGAACTTTACGGCACGCTCCCGGATTGCATAAAGAGAAAGGGGAAATATTTCGGAGAGCACGAGATGTACATGCATTTGAAGAGGCGCAGGTAGTCAGCATTTAAATATGTAGAACCTTATCTTATCCGGAAACAGTGAACCTATGGTCGACAAGATAAGCGATTACCTATGGGAGATCAAGAAGGATGAAAGTCTAGGAATGCGCGTGCCGGTCCGCATCTACGCCAACAAAGCGATAATCAGCACAATGCAGAAGGACAGGACGCTCAAGCAGGCAACAAATGCAACGTCTCTTCCAGGGATAGTAAAGAATATGCTGGTACTTCCGGACGGGCATGAAGGGTATGGAAGTCCGATAGGAGGGGTTGCAGCTTTTGATTCCGAAGACGGCATTATTTCGCCCGGTTTCGTTGGCTATGACATAAACTGCTCTGTACGCGTGATCAAAACTAATATGACAGAAGGCGAAGTCAGACCCAAGCTTTCAACGCTTATGGACAAAATGTTCAAGAACGTCCCGAGCGGCGTGGGCAGCGTGATGAAGCTGGGCTTCACGATAAATGACCTTGACAACGTGTCGACCCAAGATC
>JAKAPD010000014.1 GCA_021812025.1 Microcaldota archaeon
ATAGCGCTAATCGTATTCTTCGGCATACTGTCTCCGCTGCACAAAAGGCGGAGACTCCAGTTCGCGATAAGCAGCATACTGCTGATCGGCACAGCCATAGCAGCCGCGTACATATTCGCGGCAGCGCAGTCTTTTGAGATGTTGGGCATGCTGTCGATAAGCCAGTTCTCGATGTTCTTCATATGGCTCTTCTCCATAGGCCTTGCTATGGTCAATGCGCTCTCTTTTGCCCATTCCAAAGAGTATAGCAGCTTCTCGATGCTGTTCTCACTATCGATAGCCGGAATGTTTCTCGTTGCCATATCGGCATCGCTCTTAGCCATAATAATAGGACTTGAGCTGATGTCCATTCCGATAGCGTTCATGATCGTGCTGAACGGCAAGAGCTTTATCGAACCCGCCACGAAGCTCTTCGTACTGAGCGCGGTCGCGGTCAGCATGATAGGATTTGCGATAGCGCTGATATTCCCGTACAACGCACAGCTATCGCTTACCGGCTTTGCCAACACCGCGCAGTTCAGCAACGAATATTTCATAATACTGGCTATAGTGCTTTTCGCCGCGGGCATAGCGTTCGAGGCATCGCTCTTCCCATTCAACCTGTGGGTGCCTGATGTATACCAGGGAGCGCCTGGCAATGTCACCGCGCTGCTCGCAGGGATATCGAAGAAAGTGGCCTTCGTGGCGTTTTTGCTCGTATTCTTTGTCATGCTTCTCCCTTTCGTAAGCGTCTTCTCGCCCATATTCCAGGCATTGGCGATATTGACCATGTTCTTCGGGAACCTCGTTGCGCTGGTGCAGACTAACGTGAAAAGGCTTTTCGCGTACTCTGCAATTTCGCAAGCTGGCTACATAATGATCGGGCTCGCCGTGGCAAGCCAGTACGGGATATCGGCCAGTATTTTCCAGATAACGGCGCATCTCTTCATGATAATAGGGACATTCGCAATAGTGATGTGGCTCGAGGGCAAGAACGTACGCACCATAGACGAGTACCGGGGGCTCGGCTCCAGGAGTTCGTTTGCGACGATGGCACTGACGATACTGATGCTGTCTATGATAGGAATACCGCCGCTCATGGGATTCGTAGGCAAGTTCCTGCTTTTCACGAGCGCCATAAACCAGAACCTGCTCTATCTTGCAATAATAGGGATAGCGAACAGCTTCCTCTCAATATACTATTACGCGAAGGTCATAATGGCGATGTATTCAAGGAAGCCCGGTGCATCGAAGCTCGCTTTCGACTGGAGCGTGGGTTCTGTAACGCTGATAGCCCTCGCATTGATAATAATTTTCGGGATATATCCGCAGCCGCTTATATCGATAGCTTCGGCGGTGAGCGGATCCCTGTTTGCGATGTGACCTGCAATCAATAAATAATATAACGGGATTTCAACAGTTTCTATTTATGCGGCGAAGGGCCGGATATACTAATATACTCGGTTGCCGGGAAAAGATGATTATTCGCCGTGCCCCCTCAAGAAGAACCTCTTTATCACCACGGACGGCCTGTCCATATCGCCGTAAAGGCCGAGGAACCTTTCCATTCCGAACGCCCTTGCAACCTTCATTAGCCTTCCCAGGCCCTTCTCGCTGAATCCCGAATACATCTTGTGGAGGAAATCGTGCATCTTGAGGTCAAGCTCGTATCTTCTTCGCCATTCCTTTTCGTATGTCGCTAGGGGCCTTCCTTTTTCTACGGCATCGATTATGGATCTCGCGGCCGTCTTCGCGCAGGCGGCGCCGAATATTATACCACCACCGGTCGTCGCCTTGACTTGACCGGCCGCATCGCCTACGAGAAGCACATTTTTCTTGACGGTCTGGGCCCTCGCGCCCAAAGGGATCAAGCTCGCGTACCCTGCTGTTTTCTTGGAGTTTGCAAGGATTCCTTTCAGATAATCCATGTTTACGAGCTGGTTGAACGCATAGGTGCTGTTCTTCTTGGCTCTCATGCTCACCCCGACACCAACTTCAAGCTTTGTTTTGGAATATGGCACGGTCCAGCCAAAGAACCTGTGCGCTATCTTATTAGAGAAGAACAATTCCACGAGGTGCTCATCCTCGACTCTTGCGTTCTCGTATTCGCTCTTGTAAGTGAGTATGTACTCCCTTATCTCTGGGAATCCAAAGGCGCTCGCTACAGTCGAGACGGCTCCATCGGCGCCCACTATTATGTTACTGTCATCTTTCTGCAGCTCCAGCATGGCCTTCTTCTCGAATCTATTGCTCAGCACTATGTCCGCGCCCGCGCTCTTCGCCTCTTTTGCGCACAGCGACGCAAAGTCCCCCCTATCTAGCACATAAGCCTTTAGCGAAGGGGATCTTATCCTCATTTTCTCATTCCCGGCATGCAGGATTGCACCATCAAGGGTATTGACCACTGCATCGTCATAATCTACTCCAAGGGTCGCAAGGCCCTCCTTAGAAAAGATGCCCGAGGCTTTCGCCGTGTTGTCAGAAACCGCTTTCTTGGCATCATAAACTGTGGTCTTTATGCCGGAGCTTGCCAGCTCCTTCCCTAAAAGCAAACCGATTACGCCTGCTCCTACTATGTGCACTTCTTTAGGCATATACAATCAGCAAATAGAATGGAATGGTTTGTAGTATTTAAATCTTTCTCTCTAAATACTAATTGGTGTTTAAATAGCAGCGAAAAGTCCCAAGGGCGGCGTGGTAATGGTGCAGAGGCCCGTAATAAAAATACAGAACATAGTGGTCAGCGCAGACCTTCACGCGGTGATAGACCTTTATGCTCTTTCTAGGGATGTCAAGGCGGTAGATTACGAACCAGAGCAGTTCCCCGGTGCGATCTTCAAGATCACAGAGCCAAAAGCTGTGATAATACTCTTCAAGAACGGCAAGATGATCTGCACGGGCACGAACACCGAGGCGAACATAAAGAAAGTACTCGAGTACGCAGCTAAGGTAATCTCGAAATACGTGATAGAGTTGAATCCCGCCGGCACGGCTGCAAAATCTAAGAAGTAGGCTTCTTGCTTACCTTTTTCAGGCCTTCGTCGAATACCTCGAAGAACCTGTTCCACGAGTAGCTCTTCCTTATTCTCGAGATTCCGGCTTGGCCCATCTCTTTCGCCCTGGCGGGATGCGAGGCTATGTGCTCCATCGCCTCTGCAAGCTCCTTCTCGTTGTTTATCAGGAACCCGGTCTTGGCGTTCACCACGGTTTCCATCGGTCCGCCCTCGTTTATCGCTATGACTGGCTTTCCGCTCGCCTGCGCCTCTAGCGGGACAAGCCCGTAGTCCTCGTTGACAGGCACATAGACAACGGCGGTGCACCTGGCATAAAAGTCCCTGAGCCGTTCTTCATCTACATCTGTCAGGAGAAGAACCCCCTTTGATCCGCTCGCCATCTTCACCAACTTCTTGTAGTAGTTCAGGTAGAGCGGATCCCTCGAAACGGACCCGCTGAGTATCAGCTTGTAGTTAGGGTGCTTTTTCCTAAATATCTCAAAAGCCCTTATTGCAAAATCCTGGCGCTTGTTTGGCGAGAACCTTGACGGATAGAAGAAATACTTGTCATCATCCTCGTTCCTGAAGGTCTCGTATTCTATTCCGCCGTTGAGCACGACGGAATCCGGCCTATTCAGGTATTTCGCCAGGCGTTCCTTAACGATCTTGTTGTTCGCGAAGATGAATTCTATATCTTTCGTGACTCTCCTGTCCATGCGCCTGACAAGACCGGCGCCGACAACGTAGATCGGCTTCTGCCAGAACTTCCTCAAGCTCATCCTGTAATCGTAAAGGTCCCATACCTCCCTCAATGGGGTGTGGCAGTACCACAGCACCCTCTCGTTCCTGTTCCTTATCCAATGGCTGGGTGCTATGTGCGCGTTTATCACGTCATAATCTTCTTTTATCACATAGTTGTAGAATGCCGTGCCGTAGCTGAGCCCCTGCGAAGCCCTTCCGTACGGCAGCGCTTTCGGAACATTGCCGATCACATTGACGTTGAGGTCCCCGAATTCGGGAAAAGTGCTTTTCTCATCGTATTCCGCAGTGTATATATCGGCATTGTAATGCTGCGCTATCTTCAGGAGGATCCGCTCCGCCCCTCCCCTTAACGTGAGGTTTGCCTGTGTGATAAGCAGCTTCATTCAAACACTGATAAAAATGCACTATATATTTTAAAGCTATGTATCTAATAGATATTAAACATTTCAGTGTAAGCTATGTCTAATTACAAGGGTCAAATGCCGCCTCCGAATCCAGCCCCTGTAGCAGAGGCTACGGCAGCATGCAGCGCCGCGGCGGCATGGGGCGCAGCAGCCACTAGCAGGGCAGCAGCGGCTTCAGGAGGTATCGCCCCTAAGAGAGTCACAGCGATAGTAATCCTGGGACTCGCGGGGGGCGGGGCATTCTCGCCCGGGGCTCCGTGCGGCGTGACCGCCAACTATTCAATAATACCGGAAATGCTCAGCCCGACGGTTATTCTCGGAAGCAACAACGGGACATTTACCAACTTTGCAAGCGACTATCCGGTATTCCAATACGGCACATTGATAGGAGGGGAATCATCCAACTACCTGGTCACGGTAACCTTCGGCCAATTAACGGGCATAGATCACGAATACACTATCAATGTGCCTTATGGAACGCGCTATTCCTACGTGTTCCCGGCAAACATCTACAATCAAACTAGCACAAGATGGGCATTCACAAGTGCGATCCTGCCGTCCAACGAGAAAAACCTATGCCAAATAATACCTTCTTCACCAAACAACCAGAGCGGCAACGTGAACCTTACGTACAGCTGTGTGCTCGAAGTCTCATATTACAAGACTTGATGCCTCTATCTGGCAGCATACCATATAAATATATGGAAATTCATAATATTTTGCCTATTTTAGACGATAAATATGGACCTGGGAGAAGGAATCAGGAAAGCCTTGGCGAAGCTGACAAGGTCTACGATAATAGATGCTAAGACGATAAAGGAGTTCAACAAGGAGCTCCAGAAGACCCTTCTTAGCTCCGATGTGGACGTGCAGCTCGTGCTCAAGTTCACGAACGACATAGAGGAGCGTGCGCTCAAGAGCAAGCCGCCTGAAGGAGTCGCCCCAACTGATTATATAACCAACATTGTCTATGACGAGCTCGTAAAGCTCATGGGTTCCACTTATACTCCAAAGCTGCAAAGGCAGAAGATACTGTTGATGGGGCTCTATGGCGCAGGAAAGACAACCACTGCGGCAAAACTCGCGAAGTTCTATCAGGACAGGGGGCTTAGCGCGGCGCTCATCTGCTGCGACGTGTCGAGGCCCGCGGCATACGAGCAGCTCGAAACCCTGTCGAGGCAGGCAAACGTGTCGTTCTTTGGCATAAAGGGAGAAAAGGATCCCGTAAAGATCGCGAAAAAGGGCCTTGAGGAATTCAAGAACAAACAGGTTGTTATCTGCGACACGAGCGGGAGGAGCGCGCTCGATGGCGCGCTTGTCGAGGAACTGAAGAACGTTGCGAATGCGTTCAAGCCTGATGAGAAGATTCTCGTTGTCGGCGCAGACATAGGTCAGATATCGGGAAAGCAGGCAAAGGAATTCGACAACGCTGTGAAGATATCCGGTGTCATCGTAACGAGGATGGACGGTTCCGGGAAAGGCGGCGGCGCTCTGAGCGCTGCCAATGCGACCACGGCGCATGTGATGTTCATAGGGACCGGAGAAAAGATGAATAATCTTGAGCCGTACGACTCTGAGAAGTTCATAGGCGGCTTACTCGGGCTTCCCGACATAGCTTCTTTGGTCTCGAATGTCCAGAATGCGATAAAAGAGGCAAACATAAAGCCGGAAGAGATGGAGATGGAGGAGCTGAACTTCGACAGCTTCTACAACCAGTTAAAGGCGATGGGGAAAATGGGACCTCTCAAGAATGTCTTTGGCATGATGGGCGCCCCGGACGTGCCGAAGGACATGGTCGAGAAAGGGGAGGAGAAGCTCCAGAGATATAAGGTGATAATAGGCTCAATGACGAAAGAGGAGCGCAAGAACGGAAAACTGCTCCACGATCACAACAGGGTATCCAGGATAGCAAAAGGCAGCGGCAGGTCCGAGAAAGAGGTCCACGAACTGGTCTCGGACTTCAACAAGATGAAGAAGATGTTCGACTCCCTGAAGAACGACAGGAACTTCAAGAAGAAATTCGCGAAATTCATGTGATTGCATGGCCGACAAGAAGGAAGTCCTGCAGAAGAAAATCGACGAGCTGCAGGAGGAATACTCGAAGACAAAAGACAACAAAGCCACGAACGTCCACATAGGGAAGATAAGGGCGAAGATCGCAGAGGCGAAAAAGGAGCTTGTCGCGGCGAGCAAGAAGGCGCATGGAAAGGGCTTCTTCGTCAAGAAGACCGGCGACGCAACCGTGGCTTTGGTCGGGTTCCCAAGCGCGGGCAAGTCTTCTCTGATAAACGTGATAGCGAACACGCGCTCGAAAACCGCACAGTACGCCTTCACAACAACTACTATAATCCCGGGAACAATGCTCTACAGAGACGCGCATATACAGGTTTTCGACATGCCGGGGCTCATAGAGGATGCACATCTCGGAAAAGGCGGAGGCCGAATGGTAATATCTGCTGCAAAGTCTGCAGACCTCATAGTCTTCGTCATAGACATAAACCAGATCCAGCAGTTCGAGAAGCTGATGAAGGAGCTCAACGCTCTGGAGATAAACATAAACAAGAAGAAGCCCTATATACAGCTGACCGAGCAGCTCAGCGGCGGCATAAGGATAGAGGTAAACAAATCCGGACTAAGTGAAGAGGACATAAAGGAGATCCTGGCGGGGCTCGGAACGCACAATGCCATTATATCGATATGGGGCAGGGTAACCGATGACGAGCTCATATCAATATTGTCGGAGCGCGCCATATACCTGAGGGCGATAGTCGCGCTAAACAAGATCGACACCAATTCCGATTACAAGAAGATAGCCGAAGCGCTTTCCAAGGCGCACAACATAGAGGTCGCGCCGATCAGCGCCACAAACCAGACGAACATAGGTGAGCTCAAGGAGAAGATCTACAATTCCCTTGGCATAATAACCGTCTATCTTAAACCAAAGACCGGCGAAGAAAGGCTTATGCCGATGGTGCTTGGGAAAGGCGCAACGGTGGGCGACGCGGCAAAGAAGTTCCATACTGCTCTTGCAAATGAACTGGAATGCGCCCAGATAAGCGGACCTAGCGCCAAATTCGCAAACCAGAAGGTAGGCGCCGCCCATGTGCTTGAAACCGGCGACACAATAACCTTCATCAGGAATAAATAGTTATCCTCCCATAAATTTGACAGGGCGAAACCATGGGGATAAAATACTGGGAGTTCGAAGATGCGCCGCTAAAGGAAAAGCTGAAGAACATAACAGTAAAGGACGTTGCGAAAGTCTTCTATGATAATGAAACTGAAGCATACAGGTTCTCGGCCCTGCTCCTTGAAGTTAAAAGAAAGGGCCAGATGAAACTCAAGGACGCGCCAAAGTCAATTCCAATAGCAACTGCAAAAAGATATCTTGATTTCGCGGTGCAGGTGGGCATCCTAAAGCATGAGGCCGGGGCTTATTCCATGACCGACAGGTATTCGAAGCCGTTCAAGAATATAGCCACTTACATAAAGGCGTGGCAGGACAGCCAAGCAGAGGAGGATCTTTCCGTGCAGTTTGCAAACGCAAAGACCGACAAGCAGGCGAAAAGAGGCGGAAGAGCGCCGCAGGCTATGAGGCCCGAGCAGGAAGCCGGGGAGGCACAACCAGAGGAGGCTGCCATCGTTTAAGTGGGATTTTCGGGTTCTCCCGGCCCAGAGAATTCCTTCGGTTCATCTGAGTTCTGCTGCACCTTTTCGAGCTGTATGCAAGGGTCTCAAGGGCGCCGCCTTCTCTTTTACTGCTTCAATTCAGAAATGATTCCCTTGGCTTCTTGACAAAACTCACGGCTCCGCAACGCGGATGTGCCGTTCATCATCGATCTCGATTGGCAGGTGATAGCCCATAACCAGTCTGGCCAGGGTGGCCTATTTCATAGCCGGTGGCGCCATACCAGTTGCTATCACCTGATGACAAATTGAAAGGAACACGCCCACTGCTTTCGGCGCCGCTACTGCTTTCATCTAAAGCTAAACCGAGGATTAACATCGCCAAAGCCAATGCTCCTCCGATGGCTTCTTCTACGAGCGGCGGCAGCGCTTCGAAACCTGTGATAATCAGGTCGCCTATCGCAAAAATTCCAAGCCCGAGCATGGCGACCAGTGCCGCTCCTTCCAGGCCCGACACAATGGCATTGTATATCCTATATGCGCCAATACCGTACAGGCTGTTTAATTCCTCGCCGCTCTTATAGGGGTGTTTATTTACAATCGACAGTATCTTGTGGATCTTGCCGATGTCTATAGGTTTAGCCGGTGTTTTGTAACCGGTCGAACTTGCGTGACGCAGTATGAGTTCCTCATCTTCAAATCTAAATTGGAATGCATGCCCCAAAGATACAGCGTTGCGCAGATGTGCGGGGGACCTGTAGGCCAGCCCCAAACATAGGTGTGCCTTAGCAAGGTCAATTGCAATTTCTTTAATTTCGTCTTTTGAGACAGAATCGGTATAGCGTGCATGCCGTTTCCATTTCCTAAATGCAAGTATTGCCTGATTGAGCTCCTGCTTTGCCACTTCGGCTTCTTCTACGCATTTCGGGTCCACCTTAATCTCGGTGCCCGGTATGGCCTGCGGAATCGAATATCTGTTCTCCAGACGAAGCGGTTCCTTAAGCCTGCGCTTTATACCATTGCATGCCACAGAAAGGTGCCGCTCGCCAGAACGCAATAAGCCATGAAAGTCTGCTAGTGCTTCGGTGGCTTTTCTGGTTTCTATGCGCTCCGCAGGCCCTATGAGCTCATTCAAGATGCGCTCTTCGCCAGATTGACGAAGCGAACCAAAGGTAGTTGACGGCATATCTAACCACAAGCTGATGCTAACTTATCACTAAAATACGATATAAAAATATTACTGTGATATATGGGGGAAAGCGTATGTATCGATCTCGCTTTCCTTTTTCGCAGTCCGGTCTGTTTATTTAATATAACAGGGCTTTATCCGGTCCTATAATAATAGGGATTAACACGTATAATTTTAGCGAAGGCGATTATTAGGTCTGGGGTATCTCAACCCCCCTCCTACATCGGCAGAGTTCTGTTCTAAGGCGTTCGAATTCCGCCTTCTTGTCGAACTCTTCGGTCTGTTGTTGCTTCTCTGCTTGCTTGTGACCGAACCCGGATTCTACCGTCGGTAGAATTTGGTGGTCTCTGCGGGAATCGAACCCGCAACCTCCCGCTTGCAAAGCGGAGGTTGTATAGCTAGTTGCTCTCTTCAAACTCTTTCCCATGCTCTTCACCGTATGCAAATATTTCGAAAATGAACGGCTGTGTTTCCGAACACAGACAATGACACTTTTAGAAATATAAAGGCATACGGTTCGAATACAAGCCAAAGACCGAACCCGGCAAGCGTTTTCGATTAAACCTTTTTGAAAAGGTTTAGAGTCTTCACGTTTATAATAGTAAATGAGCGAAGCCCATTATAAGTTGGATAATTATATACAAAACGCTGATTACTTTCAACACAAATCCTACTGTTTTATTAATTTCTTCAACAGCGGTTCCGCTAGGTCTGATTAGCTTAACTAGTGGGTATACAAAAATTATGACGCCAAATATTACTAACCCACTTACCGCAACAGCAGCAGAAGCGAAAATGCCAGCAAGTACTATTGCAATAAACATAGTTGCAGTTTGGTATGCTAATACTGTTCTTATTGTTCCGCTCGACTCATGCCATTCGTTATATACCGGAATAACTAT
>JAKAPD010000015.1 GCA_021812025.1 Microcaldota archaeon
GCCGAGCTTCGCGCGCTCCGCCTTCGCCTCTTCCTTCGTGTAGACCAAGGGCTCTATGTACATCTTTCCTACTTCGTACGTCACCTTCGCGACGTTCCCCTCTTCCAGGACTTTTGCCCAGCTCTCGACCACGTTTGTCGGCACACCGAGATTAAGCGCTATCTTCGTAAGTTCCATCCTGCCATTCGCCTGAAGGAGCTCGACGAGAGAGTCTATAGTCGTCTTAGCCTCTGGCTGTGCTGCATCGGGCATTAGTACACCCTTTAACTATTGAAAAGAATACTTAAATATCTTCGCTGGGCTCTCAGCGGAATATTCCACGGTAAAAGAACGACAGAGCTATTGCTATGACAAGCAGATATACTATGTATGTTATCGATATCGCGGTGAACAGCACAAGAAGTATTATTATCGCCCCCATTACGGCAGCGTATATCGGCATGTTCCACGCTATGACCTTGCTGCCGTCGAGCGGGTAAATCGGTAGCATGTTGAAGAAAGCGAGGAACAGGTTTATGAATATTATGAAACCTAGTGCGTTCGCGAGATAGGAATTTGCGGCCGGGCCCATATAGTAGAACACAGCTATCGTTATCGCGAATATCACAAGGTTGGTGGCTGGCCCCGCAAGCGATACTATACCGTTCTCCTTTTTGGTGAAGCTCTGCACGTATATCATTGTGGCTCCCGGCATTCCGAGCAGGAAGCCCGCTGCCCCTGTTGCGAAGGTAATGAGCAAGAAGATGGGATTCGTCCTGAAGCCGGCTATGGCGCCGTACCTCTGCGCTACGAACTTGTGCATTAGTTCATGAAGTATGAAGCTGAGCGTGACGCCTACCGCGACCACAGGCAACACTATCAGGAAGTTTGATATGAAACTGCCCCGGTTGCTGAAAAGCCCGAAGATGCCGCCCACGAGCGTGAGCGAGAACGCGAGTATGAGCACTATGTCGGCTATTATTATGTCCCTTAATTCGTCGGCTACGCTCATGTGCTCCCTGATTGGCATAGACTAGTATTTTACGGACAATTTTAAAAGGGTTGCCAATAAATACTAATCTGCATAGCTCCATCGTCTAGTGGTCAAGGACATCAGGCTCTGGACCTGGGAACACCGGTTCGAATCCGGTTGGAGCTATTTTGCACTTATCCCGATTTCGCCCCACAATTCCTTTGTCTGGCCCTTGTATTCTGCTTTCTTTTTAGACCTATAAACGCAGAAGCCGCAGCTCGCAGGGCGACGCCTGGCCAGCCTTGATGCTATTATTTGAAGGAACGAAAGCCTTGCTGTCTGCTGATTCCCTACCATATTTGTCCTGGTCGCCATCTCCACATTCCCACCCATATTATATTATGCCGTTTTTAATATTTAGATTTAGCTAGACTCGGAAAACCCGGAATATGCATAAATATTACCAGAGGCCGGAAAAACTAGGAGAAACTCTAATTATTAATTAGGAAAAGGTATAGCGACCCTCTTGATCCCTGCTAAACGTTCGCGGCGAAGAGAAAACGAGGAGAGCGCGGCTACGTAAGCCGGATAGAGCATTATTTAA
Organism: Microcaldota archaeon; assembly: GCA_021812025.1. Classification (GTDB taxonomy): domain Archaea; phylum Micrarchaeota; class Micrarchaeia; order Micrarchaeales; family Micrarchaeaceae; genus JAJZYD01. The sequence continues at coordinate 1,557 of JAKAPD010000015.1, forward strand.
ATTTTAGGTGTGAATAGCACTCGGTACGATGGCGAAGATCCAGCTCAAGAACCATGTCATAATATGCGGCTACGGGATAGTCGGCCAGGGAGTCGCAGAGGTGCTTGACGAGCACAAGCAGCCTTTTGTCGTCATCGACATAAGCGATAACCTTGCGAACAAGATGAAGGAGCTCGGCTACGACTTCATCCAGGGCGACGCCACGCTTTCCAGGGTCCTAAGACAAGCGAACATCGAAAACGCGAAAGTTGTAGTATTCTCGATAGACAACGATGCGAAAAACCTCTTTGGCGTGCTCACCGCCAGGGACCTGAACAAGAACATATTCATAGTAACCAGGGCGAACGACGACTTTGTAAAGGAGAAGCTCGACGAGGCCGGGGCTAACTACATAGTCATGCCACACAAGACAGCCAGCAAGGAGATCGTCAAGGAGCTGCTCAAGGGCAAGTAGGTGTTCCTCTGGTCAGCCTAGGTTATCAGGAACTGCTCAGGGTCGAGAACAAGGTGCTCATAATCCTCGCACTCGTAGCGATTGCTGCAGTACTCCTTACCGTTGGCGTAATCAACAAAGTGATCAACAATTACTATGCCTCCGGCTACTTTGCGATATCCGCACTGTTCGACGCTGTCGGAATAGACGTCACGGGCCTGAGCTCCATCACGCCAAGCATGGGCTTTGGCTTCTACGAAGTGCTGTCTGTTCTCGCGCTCGACGGGATCATCAAGATAATAATAATAGGCTTTATAATCGCGACCATAGTGGGCATCATAACAAACTTCGACATAAGATCAAGATTGTCTGGCTACACCCTGAAGAAGCTCAAAGGCCATGTCATAGTGTGCGGCTATTCTGGCCTTGCTGAAAGGGTCTGCGACGATCTCCAGAGCTCCAGGATCCCCTTTGTCGTGATAGAGAAGAGCAGGGCTGTGGTTGACGGCTTGAGGGACGCTGGTATGCTTGCGCTCAACGGGGATTTCGGCACAGAGCAGATGCTGAGGGCAGCTTCCATAGAGAACGCGGGCGCCGTACTCATGCTCGCTGGTGACGACTATGAGAACCTACTTGGGATAATAGCGGCACACCACATCAACAGCAAGATCAAGATAATTAGCAGGGCGAAGGCGGAGACGACTCTCACCAAGCTCCATAGGGCAGGTGCAGAGCTCTGCGTAGTGCCAGAGGTGCTTGCGGGCTTAGAGATAGGCAATTACATTGTGACAAAGGTGTAGATGTGCCAGCGCTGAAAACAACTTTGATGACGATCGGGATCGTGATACTGGCGCTGTTCGCCATATCGGTAGCGCTGACATATTATGCCGGCTTCGGCATTTTAATCGCATTGTCGTGGAACCTTTTGTCGGTTCTTGACGTCAACGGGAACCTGTTGCAGTTCGGGCCGAGCGTCTCTGATCCGTTCGTTTTCGGGGCAAGCTTGCTCGATGCGTTTATATTCGCCTTGCTTACCGTGCTGCTGGCCGCTGTCTTCTTCAACTTTATAAAGCAGATAAACATAAGAGCCAGGGTTACTGTCTCTAGGATAAAGAAGCTGAATGGACATGTGATAATAGTGCCGGCAAACCCTTTCGCCATTGCCTTGCTTAACGAGCTGGACGGCTCGAACATAGACAGGGTGGTGATAGCTGCCAGCGAGCACGATGCGAGCCAGCTGCACGACAGAAAGGAGCTCATGATTGTCGGCGATCCTAAGACGATGGACGCGTTCTCGGCCGCGAATGTGCAACATGCCAAATTCGTAATCGCATGCAGCAAAGATGACGTGGAGAACGCGATGATAGCGGTGACCGCCAAATCGATAAACCCGAAGGCGAAAGTAATCGCAAGGGTATCCAAATCAGATGACATACCCAAACTCGGAAGGGCAGGTGCTTACATGACCATGATGCCCGAGATAGCAGCGGGAGAGGCGATAAGCAAGGAAATATTGAAGGAATTGACTTCGAAATAACTATGCTCTAAAATGATTAAAGGAATTGATTATTACTCGAGCTCGTCCTTTTCCGGCTCTTCTGGGTGAGCTGCCGTTGATCTGCTCCTGGCGCTCGGCTGGTTTTCGAACCCTTCTCTCTCGGCCTGCTCTCTCAGCGCCTCTTCGTTTCTTTTCCTTATTCTTTCTTCTTCTTCCCTTGCGGCTTTTTCCGATGCCTCTGCCTGCGCTTTTGCCTGCCTCTCCAATCTCTGCTCCTCCTCCTTCTTCTTGCTTTCTTTCGGCGGCTGCTTTGCCCTCCTCTCTTCCCACTTGTCGAACATTTCGTTGTAGCCCTTGCCAAAGTGCTTCTCCCCCTCCTCCTTGACCTTTGCATGGCTCGCTATCTTCTCATCTTCCCCTTTTGCCATCTTTCCCGCGGCTTGCCCCATGAAACCAGGGGCGTTCGACATATGTTGGAGTATCTGACCGAGGAATTCGCGCTTTTGCTCGTCAGTCAGGGCTTTTTGCGGCGCGGCGCCTCTTGGATGGGTTTCAAACCCCTCTCCTTCCGCCTCTGCGTGCGCGGCGGCTGCGGCTTGCCTGTTCCTTTGCCTGACTGCCTCAGCTTCCCTAAACTCTGGCCTTCCTCCGAATTTATGCTCTATTTTTTCAGGAGTGTACCTTCGGCTTCCGGACTGGCTCTGAACATGATTGAGCAGTATCGCAGCGATAGGCGACACGAAAAACGACGACTTGCTCGATGACGACGCTTTCGGGCTGCCATTCAATATGTGATCTATAAGATTGTCGTAAGACGGTGGAGGCTTGGCTGCTGCGGCGCTTGTGCCGCTAGTTATCGGCGGGGGCGGCGGATTCTCTGCAAGATTACGGAACGTTTTCACGTGGCTCACGAAAGATCCGCTTGAGCCATGCATCTCATTGAAGTATTTCCTCTGCGCCATGTCTTTTGCAAGGCCGCCCAAGAACATCCCTTCGGTGTTAAACCCAAAAACCGATTTGCCCGCAGATTCAACTGCTTTGAAGTATTCATCTGTGCCCCTCTGGAATCTAGGGTCGGCGAGCTTTTCCTCTAGATCCTTCGCTGAGAGCCCAGCGAAGCCTGCTCTTTTCACTAGATTTGAATATGCCTTTGTGCCCTCCTGTAGGTTGTGGTTCTCGACCCCTTCTTTTAGCGCGATGGCTGCGTTTAACTGTTTTTTTGTCATCGGCACCTCTTCTATTTTGACCCTGTTTGGGGTGGCCAAGGGCTTGCCCGTCGGGCTTGGAGGGGGCGGCGGGAGAAGCGGGTGTCCGTCTTCTGGCCCAGCCCACATCATAGCTCCGCGCGAGCCCATCTTGCCCTTGTTAATCGCTTTTGCCTCTACTACTGCAGTAGCCCATTCCCTTCTCTGGAGCTTTGCCTGCTGTTGCTCTAACCTCCATGAATGCCACTTGTATGCAGCGGTAGCCAAAAGTGCGCCTTTCCCAGCGGCCTTTGCCGCCTGGACTTTTTCACCTGCCTGTTGTACTTTGCCTTCCCTTGCTTCAACATATCTTTGTGATCTTGCTAATCTTCGATGAGCGCCCCTTATCGAACCCACGCCGACGGCCATCTTCGTCAGCAGCCCGAATTTTACCGGCGCCAGGCCGACCCTATCTTTTCCTCCTGTTGGTGCTACGGTCTTGCCGGTCACCTGGCTCTCCTTCAATTCCATTCCGCGCACCTCGTTTACTTGCCTTGCCCACCTGTTCGATACGCGCCTGTTTATCTTCTTACCGACGACTTTTCTCGCTTGCTTCCCCATTCCAGCAAGGAGGCCCTTTTGCTTTCCGCCGACTTTCGCTGCGCCGTACTTCCCTAGCATTATGCTTCTGGGCTTTCCCGCCCTTATTCCCTTTCCTGCGCCGCCTCCTCTTCCCACTCCTCCGGTTATCCCCATCAGGGAACCTATTCCGAATATGGCGAATATGTTTGCGCCTCTTGACAAACCCGCTGCGGCAGCTATGAGTATGACTATTACGGCGATGGGCCATAGGCTGCTTATGTCTAGCGCAAGAATAACGAACTGCCCGAGCAATAGAAGCTCTATCATCATTATAATTATGGTTTTCTTAATATTTAAAGATATTCGCTGCGATATGAAACCCGGGCATTGTTTAGGGATTTCCATGGAGCTTGATAAGGTGCTTTTCTATACAGGGCATTCGGGTTTCTTCATGAAAAGCGAGGGCTTCACGCTCGTCATAGACCCGTACAGGATCAGCGACTCCTTGAAAATAAAAGCAGATCTGCTTCTAATAACGCACGCGCACTTCGATCACTGCAGCAAAGAGGACATGCAAAAAGTCATAACTGGCAATACAGAAATAATATCTTCGCAAGGCTGCGTGGAGGACTATGGGTTCAAGAATACGACCATAATAAAACCCGGCTTTAGGCATTCCGTCAGGAACATCGACATAGAGGCTGTTCCGGCTTACAACACAAGACCGGAGCGCTTGAACTTCCATCCGAAGGCGAACGGCTGGGTCGGCTATATAGTCGCCATAGGCGGTCTCCGCATATATCATGCCGGAGATACCGACTTCATCGATGAGATGAGGAAGCTCAAGTCGCTAGATGCCGCGCTGCTACCGGCAGGGGGCACCTATGTGATGACCGCCGATGAGGCCATAGAGGCGGCGAATGCGATTAAACCAAAGTTCGCCATACCCATGCATTACAAGAACCTTCTCGGTAAAGCCGGATCGGAAGAGTTAGAAGACAAGTTCAGGGAAAAGCTGGGCGGAAATGCGCTGATAATGAAAGAGGTTGATGGCGCAAACGTGACCTACAAGTTCTGATTATTTTGAGAGATGGCCCGCTATCTCCAACAGCTCTTCCGGGCTCAATTTGAATACCCTTTTGTCATGGTAGGGCGCGTTCTCCGCCATTTTGGCCACCCTTTCCTTTGTTCTCCCCAGCGCCTTGCCCGAATCCATTATCGCATTCCTTACGGTCTTCTTCTTGTGCATCATTATCAAAGAGAGCATGTCGAGCTCCTTCTCGCTTATGCTTGTGCGCTTCGGCTTGATGTATATTATCTTTGAGTCGACCTTCGGCTTCGGATAGAAGTTGGATGCAGGCACTTTCATTATGTCCTTAATCTCGAATTTTAGATGCGAAACCACGCTGAGATGCGAGTAGTTGCCCGTATCGGGCTTGGCCATCATGTGGTCTACGAATTCCTTCTGCAGGCACAGCAGCGCCGGCATGTCGTGGTTGCCGAGCCATAATATCGTCTTGCTCGATAGATTGTATGGTATGTTCGATATCATGATATCGTATCCGGAGAATTCCTTATCATCGACTTCGAAGAAGTCCTTGTTCAGCAGCTTCAGGTTTTCACAGTCGAGGTTTGCGGAGAGGGCGCTGCAAAGGGATTCGTCACGCTCTATCGCGAGCACCCTCTTTGCCACTTTGCACAGCTCATTTGTCAGCATGCCCAGCCCGGGGCCGAATTCTATCACGTTCTTGCTGATCCCGTATTCGGCCTCGGCCATTGCGATGTCCTTGCTGGTCAGGAAGTTCTGGCCGAATCTTTTCTTTGGCTTTATGCCGATAGGTGTGATTCTGTGCGATGTCCAGTCCATTGAAACAACTATTTACGACACATAATAGTATTTATATGTTATTTGCAAAGATAGCTCTATGTTTGGGCAGAGCGCAATCGATTTCCTGACGACATACGGGTTCGTCTTCCTGATAATAGCAATAGCGATATCTGTGCTCTATATATACGTAACGTTCCCGAAGACCATTGTGCCCGCGCAGTGCACCTTCTATGGAGGATTCACTTGTATAGATTCGCTCTATTCGTCGCTGCCCGGCGGAAAAGCACAGCTCATAGTCTATGCCACGGACACGCAGCCGGGGATAATCAACACGACCTCTTTCAATGCCATAGTCGGGACTGCAACGAGCTCCGAGGGGTACTGCCTGCCCAGATACGCGTCGAACGGCCAGACGATGCTCTGCGTCGCGAATTTCACATCCGCGGCGGTCTCGATGGCTTCGCTTTACACGGGAACCTTCAATATATCGGCCAATTACTGTGCTTCGGCGGTAAGCAACCTGACTTCGACAGCGTGTCCGGCAACCTCGAACTTCCTGTTCGGCGGATCGATAAGGATACAGCCATCAAACTCTACATTAAATGGGATAACCATATTCCATGTACCGATAAAGATAACGAATATGCAGAATGCTCCCACACAGTACAACATGCCCCAATTGATAGAGTTCCAGCCTAGCTCCTTGCCATACTCGCAGCATGAGACTAGTAACCTCGGCAACATAAGGTTCTACTACAACGGAAAGGAACTGCAGAGCTGGTGCGAAACTGACTGCAGCTCATCAGCAACGCAAAACTCGCTGTTCTGGATAAAATTGCCTGTATCCATACCCGCTAGCGCGAATGTCATGGTGGACATGTATTTTTTGCCATATTCGATCAACTATGACTCGTATGCTGGAGAGGCGCCGAACATGACGTGCACAAACCCAGGAAACCCCGCAGATTGCGCAGGAACGTATGGCTTGCACGACAACGGAGCAAGCGTATTCACCTATTACACAAATTTTGCAGGTAATACGCTCCCGGCTAACTGGCAGAGCCCGGGCCCGTTGAGCTTTACCGTGGCGAATGGCCTTAAAGTCTATTCGCCGAGTTTCGGGAGTCCAATCAACTTTATTCCTTTTAATCCGGAGGCGATTGATTTCTATGGTTCGTTCTCGGGGTTGACACCTGGAAGCGCCATAGTCAGTTTTGGGTTTGGTTCCATCCTTAGCGGGAATTCACTTATGATAGGAGGCCCATTTTCGTCAGGGTTCTGCGGCGGCGCCACGCTGGCGCTAGTTGCTGATAATTCGCTCAATGATGCATGTTTGGCAAGTATGCCATATTCGCCATCTAATCAAATCTATACGCTAGACCCCTTGTCAACAAATGAAGCAGAAAGCTCCATAAACTATGCAAGCCCCACCGTAATCGTCGGGAATGTACCGAATTTTCCGCTGACTATTTCGATGGAGTGGATATCTCAGATTTCCACACCTACCTTCTATATGCAATGGTTCAGGCTCAGGGAACCTCCTCCGAACGGAGTGATGCCGATTGCGAGCTTCGGCACCCCGATTACGACTCAGTGAGCGTCAATTCTATATACTTTCACGAGAATATGTTTTCGTTCGCTCCAGTAGCTCAGTGGCAGAGCGCTTGCTTGGTAAGCAAGAGGCCGTGGGTTCAACTCCCACCTGGGGCTTTCTGGTGTGCCGATGAAGAAGCAGATGCGCAAGATAGTTAGGGGTGGATATGAAAAAGGAGATTACGCTTCTGCTTACAGGATGAGCGACAAGCCGAACGGGTTTGAAGGCTTCTGGACAGTCCGGTTCAAAAAATGCGGCATGCCGCTCAAAGGAATGAGCTTCGGCAAGAGATTGCAGTATCTGAGAGGTGTTGTTGGTGCAGTCAAAACTGGGAAGTGACAAAGTAAGCTCTAACTGCGCGCTCCTGCACGGACTTTTCAACAGAATGGATATACATAGATTCCCATTCGATGAAAAAGAGATCCCTTTAAACGGGATCTACATACTGTTTGAGGAGGGAGAGCTTGCCCATTGGGCAAACAGGATCGTGAGGATTGGCACACATACCGGGAAAAACCAATTACGCTCTCGATTAGGGCAGCACTTCGTAAATGAAAACAAGGACAGGAGCATCTTCAGGAAAAACATAGGCAGGGCACTTTTGAACAAGGTAAATGATCCGTTCCTTGAAGACTGGGAAAAGGATCTTACGACTAGGGAAGCGAAGCAAGCGCTAGCGGGAAAGATCGATGCCGATAAATTGAAAAACGTTGAGAAGGAGGTCACCGCTTATATGCAAAATAATCTCAGCTTCGCCGCTTTTGAAGTCGGTGAGAAGAGCAAGCGCCTGGAACTGGAATCTAGGATAATATCCACGGTCTCTTTGTGTGAGGAGTGCAGACCTTCAGAAAATTGGCTCGGACTTTCATCACCGGTTGGAAAGATAAGGGAGAGCGGCCTCTGGCTAGTAAATGAGCTTTACAAGAGACCGTTCACCGAAATTGAAATTGTGGAGTTCGAGAGGTCGCTCAAGACTCCCTGATTTTTCTTTTGTTCGCGTGCGCATACCTCACGAGAGCGGTGTCTAGCCTCTTATCGAATCTTTTTCCCAGTGTTATGCCAAGATTTTTCGCGGTCT
>JAKAPD010000016.1 GCA_021812025.1 Microcaldota archaeon
CTCTATCATTCTCTTTTCTTTTTCGATTTTTGAAAGGCAGCCGGCCACTATTAACGGCTTCCCCGCGTCGGTTAGCGCTTTAGCCCTATAGACCATCTTTGCTGCAGTCGGAGTCTTTACCGCGCAAGTCACGATCATGTTGACATCGGCTTTTTCCGGGGCGTCTACTACCTCGAAGCCGCTCTTTTCGAGCAAGCCCAGCATTATTTCGCTGTCGGCTTTATTCGCTGCGCAGCCGTATACTTCGCTGTATATCTTGATTTTACCACCTGTTCGTCAGCTTTTTATATATTATGAATATAATACCTAGTGGAAAGCCTTATCCATCAATGGGTAAATAAACTTTATATAGGCTTGACCGATGGTGCTATTATGGCAATGATATGCGAGAGATGCAAAAGGGAAATGTTCAAATACGAGACGTGTGACTACTGCGGAAGGAAGATAGACAACAATTGCATGAAGGCATCGCAGAAGATCAGCAAGACCGTAAGGCTGGTCATCTGCAAAGACGACTGGAGCAAGATGCCGATGCGGAGCGCTTACAAGAACAAGCAGGTGCCCGCAAGGCAGGAAGCCGCTAAGAAGTAGCCTTTTCCCTCTTGTTGAGCAGTATCCTGAACACCGTGCCTTCCACTTCGAAGGTTTCGCCGACATCTTTCAATTCCTTTATGCGGAGCGATTTCGCCCTTATCGTTTTCTTTATGTCGCTTGAGTTCTTCTCCAAAACGGCATTAAATGCCTTTCCGGAATCTATTTCGGCGTCTACCCAGTCAGCTTGTTTGAGGCCTTTTTTCTTCCTTATGTCCTGTATCGCCCTTGTCAACTCCCTCATTACTGCCTCTTCCATCAATGCCATATCCCTGGTCTTGTCAACAGACGCTATGCCATACTTGAAGTGCACCACGCTCGGATCCGGATGCCTTTCTATTATGGTGAATGCTTCCTTTGGGATATTGAATAGCTTCCCGTCCTGGGCCCGCAATCCGTATTCGTTCCCTTTGCTTATCTCGGCTTCGACTTCGTCCGCATTCGCCCTCTGAAGCTCCTGGGCCACCAACGGCGCATCCGCTTTGAACAGCGGCCCGAGTTTTCCGAACAGCGGCCTTATTTCCTTCGTGGTTCCGGCGCCTTCTTTTATTATGAGCTTTTTAACATTCGTGTAGTTTTCAACCAATTGCGACAATTTCTGCAGAGCCGTAATCGCGTTCTGGTCTCTGGTGGCGACAGTTGCGCTCGAGAGGGGCCATCTGAGCCTCACATCCGCTTTCTCCCTGCTGTTGAGTATCGCAGTTATCGCTTCCTGCGCTATTGCAAACTCATCTTCCAGGACTTTATTGAGCACCTTTTTGTTGAACTTAGGCCAGTCTTCAAGGAATATGCTCTCCTTGAACCTGTAATTGTCTAGATAGATTGATTCTGATACGAAAGGGGTAACCGGCGATATCAGTATCAGCGTACTGTACAAGATGTGATTTATCACATCTATTGCGGATTTCGCCTGCTTCTTGCTCCCATAGAGTATTTTTTTCTTCGCAAGCTTGAGATAGAATCTGCTGAAATCCTCTATTATGAAATCGGTTATCGATTTTGTAGCGGTGTACGGATCGTAACTGTCGAGCGCATTTGTCACTTTTTGCTTCGTTGACTCGAATCTCGATGATATCCATGCCTCTTCGCTCTCGATATTAGACGAAAGCCTGCTCTTGAGCTTGGGCTGGTAGCCTATCGCATCCTGGTATTCCTTGAGCATGTTGGCTATGTTGTAAAGCATCAGCACTATCTTGTCCCTGTCTTTTATCTCTGTTTCGTTAAGATTCCTGTTTAATATCGGATCATAGCCAAGAGCCCAGAGCCTGAAGGCGTCCGCCGTGGCATAAGCCGTCATCTCGTGCAAAGGCTTGAAGTTCGCAAAGCTCTTGCTCATTTTTCTTCCGTCGTTGCCCCACATTATGCCATGGACAACTATATGCTTCCACGGGTTCTTTCCGTAGACGAACACGCCGACTTTTAGCACATACTGGAACCACGATCGTATCTGCTCGACATATTCCACGACAAATTCTACAGGGAATAACTCTTGAAACTGCTCTTCAGTAAGGCTCGCCCTGAACGCCGTGCCGGAATCCCACCACACATCCATGACATCGAGCACGCGCTTTGCTTCCCCGTTGCACTTCGCGCACTTTACCTTTATCCTGTCGATATACGGTCTGTGAAGATCTTCAAGATCGCGCACCGCTTCTGGATCGACTGCGCGTTCTTCCAGCTCCCTCTTCGAGCCAATTACATTGACTTCTTTGCACTTCTCGCATATCCAGACCGGCAACGGCGTCGCCCAGTATCTTTGCCTTGATATGCACCAGTCTGGAGAATTCGCAAGTATGTCGTTCTCCCACGCTTTCGCCTCTTCGGGGTGCCATGCTATCTTCTGGTTCGCCTTGAGGAGTTTTTTCTTTATCTTCTGCACGTTGAGGAACCACTGCGGCGACGCCATGAAGATTATCTTTGTATGGCATCTCCAGCAGTGGGGATAGCTGTGTGTTATGGTGCCGCTGTGCATAAGAACGCCAAGCTCTTGCAGATCGGCTAAGATCGTTTTGTTTGCCTCTTCGGGAACTTTTAGCCCTTTGTAGGCACCCGCATCATCGTTGTAAGTTGCGTTGGGCGCCACAGGCGAGAAAATAGGTACTTTGAGCGATACTCCAAGCACATAGTCCTCCAGACCATGACCTGGCGCAGTGTGGACAAGCCCTGTTCCCTCCTCGACAGAAACGAGCTGCGGAGCTGCGACCACCTTATGATGCTTCCTTAGCTCCTTTTGCTTTGGCACTTTTTCTTCTAGCGCATTCGTGTAATAGAGCCCGACAAGCTCGCTTCCATAGAACTCTTCTTCGACTATCGCATTCTCATTCAGCAATGCGACAACCGCATCGAGCCTTTGCTTTGCCATTATAAGGTTTCTTCCGCCAATCTCCGCATTAACGTACAGCTCTGTCGGATTCACCGCTATCGCCACGTTTGCGGGCAGGGTCCATGGAGTTGTCGTCCATACCAGCAAATACGTATTGTCATCGACTTTTATCTTCGGTGTCAATTTTCCCTTGACGACCTTGAAAAGTATGTATATGGACGGATCTTTTTCGTCGGAATGCTCCACTTCCATTGTCCCTTGCGAAACCACGCTTTCGCAGTGCGGGCAGTATGCCGTGGTCTTGTTTCCCTGGTAGAGGTAGCCCTTTTCCGCCGCTGTCTTGATCATCGACCATTCAATCTCCATATAGCTGTCCTTGTAAGGCAGATACGGATTGCTGAAGTCCAGGGAAACCCCGAATTTCTCGTAGTCGTTCGTCATCCTTTCCATGTAGTATTCTATCCACTCCCTGCACGCCTTGATAAAGTTCTCGATTCCGAGCTTCTCCTCTATGTCCTTCTTGCTCGTTATCTTTAGCTTTTTCTCGACGGCGTTTTCGGTAGGAAGCCCTTGGACATCATATCCCGCCCTATCAACAACATCAAAACCCCTGTATCTCTTGTATCTGACAAAAAGGTCCTTGAGCCCCTTAACCCATATGTGGCCCGGGTGAAGGTCACCCGTCACATACGGTGGGCCATCGAGAAAATAGACCGGTTTGCCTTTTCCTTTGTTCTTAGCCCTGACTTTCTCGTTTATCTGGTGCTCTTTCCAGTACTTTAGCATCTTTTCTTCATTGTGATGGAGATTTAACATAAGCTCACGCAAAGTCAGGACTAAACAAACAATGTATTTATTGATTGATATTCATATTTAAATAGATTCTGTGTTAGGCGACAGGTCCACAAAGGGTTACAGCGGCGACAGCTCCTACAGACACATAGATAAGCTCATTAACGGCAAGGGCAGGAACCTCAGGATTATTTCTCCCTACATTAGCGATTATTACACAAAGATGCTGCACAGGGCTGCCAGGAAAAAGAAGGTATATGTGATAACCCATGGCGAAAGCAATAGCAAGAAGGCGCCCATGACGCACGGCTTCAGGCTGAAGATGCTAATATATTTTGCTGTGATTGGGCTGTTATTAATGTTCTTTAAATTCTACATTTTTGCCTTTGGTTCCTTTGCAGTATTTGCTATTGTATTATATTTTGGGATAAAAGGCATTAAGGGAAATCCGAATCTTAGACTAAAATTCGTTAACGACAAGTTCATACATGAAAAGATGTATATTGGCGATGCGCTCGCCATAGTCGGAAGCGCGAATCTCACTTATTCCGGCATGCACAAGAACATAGAGCACCTTGAAATTATAACGGATCAGAGCAGAATAGACGAGCTTGCTGCACATTTTGATGAACTTTGGGGTGCGCACTAGTCTTTTGTTTCTGTGGCCGACCGTATTCGCTGTAGAACTCGTTTTTGCTTATCTTTTCCAGAATGATTGGTATGTATGGCAAGGTCTCCTTTGGAAGCTTATCCTTGTCAAACCATTGTACGTCATCGCACATGTTTGGCTCGTTGACCCTTGGTTCTCCGTCCCACTTCACGGCTGTTACAAAAAAGTCTATGTACTCCCTGTTCGCATATCTATGCAGAATGTGCACGACTTTCATGCCTTCTGCATGCACCTCTATGCCCGCTTCTTCCCTCGCTTCCCTTATCGCGCCTTCGGCAGGCGTCTCATTGCCTTCAAGGTGCCCTGATATCATAGTATACGAGCCATCTTCCCAGCCAGTGCCGAACCTTCTCATAAGCAGGAGTTTGCCATCCTTTTCCAAAATCAGATAGCATGCCAAATGCGCCTCTTTATTTCCACAACTCATAAACCGGCCTGCACTTCTTGTGCTTTATTATCAGCCTGGAACTGCCTTATCTGTACCAAGTTGGGCCTCTTTCTTCCCTTGACGGAATACGTATATCCGGTTGGTTTCCCCATGCCATTCATTGCAAGTTCGAATTTGGCCTTCAACCCTTCCACATCGCCCTTTGATGCCTCTTCACCTATGCTTACCGGCTCTGCAGCAAGGCAGTATGAGAGCGCAGGTTCCGGGTCTATCCTTAGGAAACCTTCTACCCTGCAGACATTGCAGCCAACACTACAATATTGATAAACAAGCAATGCCGATGTTTTTTCATTGACTGGGAAGGCCATCTTCGTTGAGCCAGCGACTTTCGGTTCTCCGTATTTCTTCTTCAGGCGCTCCGTGAGTTCCGCCAATGGAAAATAAAGGTCGCCATCCTCCTCTTTCACTTTTAATATCTCTAAAAACTTTATTTCCGAGACACCGATTTGTGCGAATCTTTCTATAATTCTTTCTGCTTCATCCTGGTTTTCTCGCGTGAGCACGCAGTTGATATGCACGTTTACGCCTGCTGCAATCAGTTCGCTTATCCCTGCGACGACTTCTTCAACATTTGAGCTGGTTCCCATTATATCTTGATATCGCTCGTTCATTAGCGAGTGCACACTTACTGTCACACCTTCCAATTTAACCAAAGATTGCATCCATTTTTGCAGCATCGAACCGTTTGTCGTCACTGAAGTGGGCGCCACTTTTTGGCAGATTTCCACCACTTTATCGAATTGCCTGTGCAACAACGGCTCGCCTCCTACGAGCTTTATGCTTTTTATCTTGTCCTTGTAAGCCCCGAGTATCGTATCTAGCTGCTTTAAATCGAACTGTTTTGTTATTCCGGACATTCCTTCATTATGGCAGAACTTGCAATAGAAGTTGCATCCCTCAGTAAGGGCTATTCTTGCCACACCTCTTTCAAACGGCGCTGTTCGGCCGCTCTCCACGAAGCGCATTTGCAATGCCTGTATGTTCTGCTCCTTTCTATATTGCTCTTCGGTCATCGGATTTAAAAATTTATTATATGCCATTTTTTCACCATCATCTTTTGAACAACATGTAAAGCTTATTTTCTCTATACTTCGCAAATGCGAACCCGTACAGCGACGCGAGCGTCGCGATGGCCTTCACCGTTTGCGATACTCCCCAGAACAGCACACAGTAGAGCAGCCCATATGCCCTCACGTCAGATATGGTAAATAGGATAAATGTCAAAATCGCATAAACGATAATATAGAACTCAAGAAAAAGCGGCCCGTAGAAAAACGCTCCTGCTATTGAAAGAAGCAAACCCAGAAAGAGCGTTATTGGCAGCACCTTCCAAATCATCATTAAGCCGAAAGTGCCCACTTTGATCTTATTCCTCGCCTTTGAAAAAATCTCCTTTAATGCAGGCAGTAAGCCTGCCATGCCCATCATCCACCTCATATATTGCAAAGTCCAGGCAGTAAGCGAACTCTTCTCCAGTTCGGTACCGACTACATCTGGTATGAAGCACATTTTGTTTTCCTTGCCGGCATAGAGCTTTAGCATGAACCCGACATCATGCATCACGAAATTATTTCTCATGAGCGGCTTGAGTTCCTTGTTCAGGAAGTTTGTCCTGTAAACCGCAAATGCGCCCGGGATATAGCAGCCAAGATCGAGCGCGGCCCTGCCCTTCAGCGTGAGCGTCTGCCTGAATACCTTGTCTATCGCGGTAAACTTCGATGCCCTTGTGTCTTTTATCTCAGGATAAAGGAGACCAAAGGCCGCATCTTTGCCAGTTCTATGGAGCGCAGCAACCATCCTTACTAGATAGTTGCCTTTTATTTTTGCATCGGAACACAGTATGCTGGTATATTCCGTCTTTACACGCTTCAATCCTATGATGAACGCCTCATTGTGGGAGGGCTTTCCCCTTTGCATTATTACTTCTACGCTATTGAGCGTCTTCGCATAGCCTTTTATCATCCGCACCTGGCCTTGCCTTGCGTGTTTCATTACTGCTATGAGATTGATTTTGATTCCTTTTTGATTAAGGAGCGTATCCAGCGTTTCTCTGATCATGTTTGTATCTTCATTATATATCGGGACTATGACGCTGACGCTTAACTTTTCAGACGTGTTCTGTTCCCTCTTTGGCTTGCCCTTCATCGAGTATCCCATTCTAAAAGCAAGAAGATACGCTATCGATATCGCATATACAGCAGCGAGGAAGACCGCAAATGACCAGTACAATAGATAAAGCAAGTCCATTTCAAATCACTTTATTCGCGATATTTGCCACTGGCGCAAGCAGGAACTGCCCCAAAAGCCATCTCACTATTCCTATGTCTTTGGTGAACGGCAACCCGGTGCCATAGGGCTGTTCGCTTAGTGCGCCGAACTGGAATGCCGGCGACAACGGCAAATCCTCGTATCTCTGGCTTCTTGCCACCTTGTCATCCGCACTTATCATTTCCAAAACTATCGAGCCCAATATTTTTTTAAGGATTTCTGCGCCGCCTTTTTCGCACTCAATGCCGTTTAATGGAAATTCTAGCGCTGTTTCTATGACGCTGCCGCCCCTCGTATAAATCGCAGTTTGTCCCTCTATTCTGATAATCGCTATCTGCGCTCCCCTCAGGAACCTTGATAGGCCTTCGCGCTCGAAAGTTATCTCCACCGCATCACCAAAGTGTATAAGCGCGGTGCACCCGCTGCCCTGTATGCGGCTCGTGCGGTGTTCCCTCATATTTTTCAGCATAGCATCAACTCTCGGCTTTCTTCTGGGCAAAAAACGAAAAAAGCCTCTTTTTGAACTTGACATTTTTGACTTCATAATTTCCAAAAAGCTCCCTTAACTCTTTCTCATTGAAGAAATGACGCATTGTCCCCTTCCATTTGCTGTTTAATGAAATATACGTATCGGGCTCTATTTGCTTGAACCTGAGCCCCTTGCTCCTGAGGAATGGATACTGGCCTTTCGTAGCACCAGTTGCGTAGATATAGCCGTTCTTTCTAGTCACCCTTGATATCTCCTTTGTAACGTCCTTTATCTGTGCGAGCCTTGCATGATACATCGCTCTGATGCATAATACCGCATCGAAGAAGTTATTTTCATACGGGAATGGCGAGAGCATGTCATGAATCCTAAAGTCCAGGTTTAGCTCTTGGCCTTGCGCGTTGTTCCTTGCCAGATTTATGGCTCTTTCGGATTTGTCAAATCCGTATACGATAAAGCCCTGTTTCGCCAGATAGATGGCGTGCCCGCCTGCACCACAGCCAAGGTCAAGTATCCTTTTAACCTTCCCCTTTCTGAAAATAGGTAGAAGTTTGGGCACCTCATCCATTACCCTCTCCTTCGTCTGACCGTAATAACAGCTCCATGGTTCTATTTTTGCAATAGCATTATTGCTCATTGTCTATCAACTGTTCTATTTTTGTGAACGCCCTTAGCGCCGCGCTCGTCGAAGACCCGAGGCCGACATATCTTACTTTTCCATCCGCTTCGCCGTCAAACTTGTCTTTTAAGACCCGCCAGCAGTCAAGGATAGTCACGCTCCTCCCGCAGGCTTCAAAATCTTTTTGGGTGAGTTTCCTGTAAGTTTCCCAAGGGGTCGCCAACACGAAAACGGTGCCTCTGCTAAGGCATTCCTCTATCGTGTTGACAACTTCGATGTTCCTGTTATCATTGAATTCGGATATCGCGCCGACAGGCACCATTGGATCGTGCATCACCAGTTTATAACCCATGTTTGCAAGCATATTGGCTATTGTGAAGGACTGCGACTCTAGGACAAGCGGGGTATTTGGCTTATAGCTCAGGCCGAATATTACAATAGTGTCTGTTTTTTTGTTCGCCAGATTCTTTATTACTTCTATCACATTGGCCGGGACGTTTTCATTTATCCTATCGACCTCAGCCAACAGCTTTGCCCCATAGCCACGATCCGCAGCAAATTTTATCAGGGCTTTATTATCTCTCGGCAGGCAGGGACCGCCGTAGCCAAGGCCCCCTTTTAGAAATTTCGATCCAATCCTGGAATCCATGCCTATGGCGCCGGTTATCTGGTCTATGTCAGCGCCTTTTGTCCTGTTGCACAGATCGGTCAGCATATTCGCAAAGCTTATTTTCATGGTCAAAAACGAGTTGAAGGATATTTTTGCGAGTTCGGCGTTCAGCATGGTGAGCCTTGCTATCTTCGGATCGTTTTCACAGATATTCTTATAGAGTTTCGCTAGATAATTGCCACTCTTCTCATCATTCTCCCCGATAAGCACATAATCGGGATTGAGGAAGTCATGGATCACACTGCCG